>NZ_JASCPO010000056.1:0-32156 GCF_029960145.1 Pseudomonas sp. PS01299
CGCGAAAGCGGTGTATCAGTTGAAAATGGTCTGCCTGACACCACGCCTTCGCGAGCAAGCCCGCTCCCACAGGGGGGGTGTCGGTGTGCCCGGCGATCTGCTGCGGTGCCGCGTCGCATTGATTTTTTGATTCTTTAGTCAAATTTTTGTAACTGGTTGTTTGCCGGACGCTCAGAAACCTTTAAAGTTAACCTTTCGGTCAGCTTTGCACTGTCAACACGCCCTTTGTTTAGCCAAGAAGGGCTTCTGCAAGACTCGAGATTCCCAGTAGATAACCAGAAGGGCGGACACATAACCGCCCAGAGGATGATCCATGTCCAACCGTGATATATCCCGGCGCTCGTTCCTCCAGGGCGGGCTGGTGGCGGGTGTGAGCGTCACGCTCACTCCGCTCAGCAGTCAGGCGCTGGCTGCCTTGATGGAAAACAGCGTCACCGTGCCGTCCGAGAAGTGGCTCGGCAACAACGGCAAGGCACGCCAACGTAACGACGCCCTGTCCAAGGTCTGCGGCAACAAAGTATTTGCCCGCGACATTCGCTCCAAGGACATGCCGGGCTGGCCTGAACAGCAAGGCCACGCCATGTTGCTGAAAACCATCAAGGCCGACCGAATCTACGAAGGCTACGACCTGTCGTGGCTGGGTGCCGACCTGCAACCTGACCGCATTGTCACAGCGGCCGATCTGGACAAGGACGGCATCGTGTTCCCTGAAGAACACGCGCCAGACCCTTTGCTGCCGGAAGGCAAAGTGCCGATGTTCATCGGCCACCCGGTGGCGATCCTGATCTGGAACGATTTCGAGCGTTTCCGTCAGGCCAAGAACAAACTCAAATTCAATGACAAGGCGATTCGTTACGGTGCACAAGTGCCGTACTACGAAGGCGACCCTTATGGCAGCTTCCGCTACGTGCGCGTGGGCGGCGCGACCTCGGCCGACGAAGACGAATTCGCCAGCCTGAAAGACTCGATTCTGTTCCCGATGCTGAAAAACCGGCGTCCGGTGTGGAATTCCCAGCCGAACCTGCACGGCAACCTGACCGAGCGCGGCCTGTTCTACGCCGACCGCATGAAAAAAGAGATCGATACGCCGCCGGACAACTGGCTGGTGTTCGACGAGCGCTACAAAACCCCGTCGATCGAACCGGCCGCCATGGAGCCGGACAACGGCAACGGCTGGTACGACCCGAAAACCAAGACCCTGCACTTCGTGGTCGCCACTCAGTGCCCGCTGGAAGCGGCGACCGAGACCGCGAAAATGATCGCGCCATCGCGCTTCGGCCTGGCAAACCTGAACATGCACCCGGGTTACACCGTGGGCTACGGTTCCAAAGACCACAACATCTTCGTCTACTACGCGGCCCTCGCTGCGCTGTACGGCGCCGGTGTACCGATCCGTCTGGCCAACGACCGCTATGAGCAGTTCCAGAGCGGCATCAAGCGTCACCCGTTCGACATCCGCTATCAGCTCGCAGTGGACAAGAACGACTACAGCTTCAAGATTTTCCGTGCCGAGATGAGCGTCGACGGTGGTGGCCGTATCAACTACAGCCCGTCGGTAGCGGCAGTCGGTGCCACGGCAGCGCAGTCGATCTATTACATGCCGCAGAACGATCTGCAGGTCACCGCTTATCACTCGCGTGGTGTTGAAGCGGGTTCGATGCGCGGTTACGGCACCCTGCAAAGCATGGCCTCGACCGAAATGATGGTCGACGAAATCGCCAACCGCCTCGGCGTTGACGCGATTGATCTGCGTCGCAAGAACGCCTTGCGTTCGGGCATGAAAAACACCCAGGGCGCGATCCCGGCGGGTGCTCTGCGCCTGCACGAGATTCTCGACAAGGCCTCGGTGCACGAAGTCTGGAAAAACCGCGACGCGATCAAGAAACAGCGCGAAGCTGCCGACCCGGACAACTGGTACGGCGTGGGTTTTGCCATTTGCCAGAAAGACTTCGGCACTGGCTCCGAAGCGCCGATGGCCAGCATCGAATTCACTGCTGAAGGTCGCATCACTCTGCGTCACATCGGTATTGAAATCGGCACTGGCATGTCCACTTCGCAGGCGCTGGTGGTGGCCGATTTCCTTGGCAGCCCGGCGCACGACGTGAAGACCGGCGAAACCGAATGGAAGGAAATGCAGCTGATCACCAGCGGCAACCCTTACATCATGAGCCAGGCCGAACAGGACAACCTGCTGCGCAACCCGCGTTGGGTCGGCAAGCTGGCCTCGGCGTCGTCCGCGACCAACTCGGCCTACTACTTCAGTCACGCCACCCGTGAAGCGGCGCGCGTGCTGTTCAACAACGGTTTGTGGCCGGCGGCCATGGAAATCTGGCGTCAGGGCCCTTACGGCGGTCAAGCCAACCCTTACGTGGTGCGTCGTGAAGATGCGCATTGGGTCGATGGCAAGCTCACTGCCAATGGCATGCAGCCATTGAGCTTCGAAGAGCTGGCCAAGCGCGCTCACGAACGTGGTCTGGTCACCGGCGCCACCGTTCACGCGTTCAACCGCTGGAGCTGGGCCGAGGCCGAATACAGCATCGACGGCGTGCGCGAGCGTCTGCCGCTCGACGGTCTGGCAGTGAAGTACGGCGATGGCGCGCCGAAAGCGAAGATAGCGCTGATGAGCACGGCGGGTTTCCACCTGCTGGATCGCCAGAACATCAACTACCCGGTGGTCCAGTTGAACAACGCGGCGGTTACTTACTACAGCCCGGTGGCGACGCTGGTAGAGCTCAAGGTCAACAAAGGCTCGGCGGAAGTCGAGGTGCTCAACCACCATTCGTGGGTCGAGTGCGGTCGGGTGCTGGTCGAAGAACTGGTCAAGGGCCAGCTCGAAGGCGGGATTGCCATGGGCATCGGTCACGCGCTGATGGAAGAGATGCCGCTGTACGAAGGCGGGCCGGGGGAGGGTGACTGGAACTTCAACCGTTATCGCCTGCCGATGGCCCGTCACGTGGCGGTGTGGAAGCAGACTGCGGAGATTCTGCCGCCGCTGTCGCCTAGCGATCCGTCCAAAGGCATCGCCGAAGTGGTGATGATCCCGGTGGTCGGTGCCATCGGTAACGCCGTGGCGCATGCCATCGGTAAACGTGTTCGCGATCTGCCAATCACTGCTGCGCGCATCAAGGAGGCCCTCAATGGCTAACCGTCCGCTTCAACTGACCCTCAATGGTCAATCCGTCGGCCCGGTGGACATCCCTGATGACCTGCCGATGATCGACTATCTGCACGAATACAAGAACCTCACCGGTTCGCGCCTGGGCTGCGGCCAGGGCATCTGCCACGCCTGCGTGGTGATCGTCGACAACCCGGACGGCACCAGCGAAGAAGTGCGCACCTGCATCACTGGCGCGCATTACTTCGAAGGCAAGAAAGTCCGCACCATCGAAAGTCACGCCAAGCGTGATGAGAGTGGCCAGGTCA
Source organism: Pseudomonas sp. PS01299 (assembly GCF_029960145.1). Classification (NCBI taxonomy): domain Bacteria; kingdom Pseudomonadati; phylum Pseudomonadota; class Gammaproteobacteria; order Pseudomonadales; family Pseudomonadaceae; genus Pseudomonas; species Pseudomonas sp. PS01299. The sequence goes on from NZ_JASCPO010000056.1 coordinate 3,424, forward strand.
CTGAGCTGAACCCGATCCAGCAGCGTTTCGTCGACGAATTCGCCTTCCAGTGCAGCTACTGCGCGCCGGGCTTCGTCAACGCCGCGACGGTGCTGGTGGAGAAGCTGCAGCGCCAGCCGATCGTCAAAAGCCAACTGGAAAAAGTCATCGAGGACAGCCTCGGCCACCACATCTGCCGTTGCACCGGGTACGTGCGTTACTACAACGCCACGCGCAACGTGCTGACCGATCTCGGCCTGGTCAAGGAGGGTTGAGCATGAAGCATCTATTGACCCGCCTGACCCTGGCGGTCGGGCTGGCTGCGCCGGTGTTGTTTGCTCACGCTGATGATCAGGTCAAGCGCGGCGAATATCTTGCTCGCGCCGCCGACTGCATGGCGTGCCACACCGCGCCTGGCGGCGCGCCGTTTGCCGGCGGGCTGCCGATCGTCTCGCCATTCGGCACGATCTACGGCACCAACATCACCCCGAGCAAAGCGCACGGCATCGGCTTGTACAGCGATGACGAATTCTTCGCTGCGCTGACCGAAGGCAAGCGTCGCGACAGGGCGAATCTGTATCCGGCGATGCCGTACACCTCGTATCACCTGGTTCCGCGGGAAGACTCGGATGCGATTCACGCGTATCTGAAAACCATCGAGCCGATCGAGCGCGCCGCGCCGGTCACGAGTCTGAGCTTTCCGTTCAACGTGCGTCCGGGCCTGATCGGCTGGAACATGCTGTACGGCAAGGCCTTGAAGCTGGAATCTGCCGAAGGCAAAAGCGCAGCCTGGAAGCGCGGCCAGTACATGGTCGAAGTGCTCGGTCACTGCGGCGAATGCCACACGCCACGCGGCCTGCCGGGCGCGATGCAACTGGACAAGCGCCTGACTGGCGGCATCCTCAACGGGTATCTGGCACCGAGCCTGCTCGCCACCGATCTGGCGGCGCGCGGCTGGAATCAGCAGGATCTGAGCACGTTCCTCAAGCACGGCATGAGCGCCCAGGGCACGATGTTCAACGAGATGTTCCCGGTGTTCCACAACAGCACTCAGGGTCTGAACGATCAGGATCTGGCGGCGATGGCGACGTTCCTGCTTGGCGACAAGCCGCCAGCGGCGAAAGAGCTGACTGAAGTGTCGCTGGACAAACTCAGCCCGAGTGCGCAACGCGGCCGTCAGGAATATTTGAACGTCTGCGCCGGTTGTCATGCCGCCGGTGGTGAAGGCAAACCGCACATCGCCGTGGCCATGCGCGGCAATACCACGCTGCGCCTGGAAGATCCGCGCAACCTGGTGCGGGTGATCGAGGACGGTATCGGTGAGCAGAAATTCGCCGGGTTCGAACACATGCAACCGATGCCGGGTTTCGCCGACAAGCTCAAACCTGAGCAACTGACTGATCTGCTGAACTACCTGCGTCAAGGCTGGGGCGGTCAATCGGCTGAACTGGCGGTGAGCGACGTGCAGAAACTGCAGGCTGACGCTCCGGCCGTCGAGCACAAGGCGCACTGACATGCAGCATCTCGATCTACAGGTTGTGCGGCGGGCACTGGAGTGGTCGGTAGCGGGGCAGCGCATTTGGCTCTGCACCGTGCTGACCACTTACGGCTCGGCGCCGCGTGCACCGGGTTCGCTGCTGGCGGTGAACGATAGAGGCCAGTGGATCGGCTCGCTGTCCGGTGGCTGTGTTGAGGAAGACTTTCTCGAGCGCGTCGCTGAAGGTGCGTTTCTCGATGCGGTCAACGTGGTGCGTTACGGCGAAGGTGATGATCCGCGCTCGCGGGTCAGCCTGCCCTGTGGCGGCATTCTCGACGTACTGGTAGAGAAATTTGACGCCGACTGCGAGGTGCAGGCGCATCTGCGTGAACTCGAATCGGCATTGCTCGGCCAGCGCCGTTTGATTCGCGAGGTCGATCTGGCCAGCGGTGCGCGCAGTCTGTTCACTGATCGCGAGCAGGGTGCGCGCATCGAGCGCGAGATTGATCGGGTGCGGATTCGCGTCGGTGCCGCCCAGCGCTTGCTGCTGGCGGGTTACTCCAGCGTGGCGCAGGCCTGTGCCGAGTTCGCGGTGGGTCTGGGTTTCGAAGTGATTCTCTGCGATCCACGTGATGAAGTGCTCGAAGGCGTGGTGCTGAATGGCGTGGAGATTCGTCGGCAACTGCCTTCGGTGTTCATCGCCGATGGCGGCTGTCATCGCGATACCGCGGTAGTGGCGCTGACCCATGATCCGCGCATCGACGATCTGGCGATGATGGAGGCGGTGCGCACCGAGGCGTTTTACATTGGCGTCATGGGCTCGCAGCAGACTTCGCAGAAACGCTTCGAGCGCCTGCGCAGGATTGGTGGGCTGGGGGAGGTCGAGCTGGCGCGGATTCATGCGCCGATCGGCCTGAACCTGGGCAGCAAAACACCGGCGGAGATCGCTTTGGCGGTGCTGGCGGATATCTTGCGGATTCGTAGCGGAATTGCCCGAGACCAGCTCTGATCTGAATTCTGCAAATATTTGTGGCGAGGGAGCTTGCTCCCGCTGGACTGCGCAGCAGGCCTTCTTTTTTGGATAAAAGAGGGGCTGCTTCGCGACCCGGTGGGAGCAAGCTCCCTCGCCACAGTTGTTTGCCAGTCAAGAAAACTGATCAGAAGCCCAGCTTGTCACGCAACCCGTAATACCACGCACCCAATGCCGCAAACGGCGTGCGCAGCAACTGCCCGCCGGGGAACGGGTAATGCGGCAGATCGGCAAACGCATCAAAACGCTCGGCCTGACCGCGCAACGCCTCGGCCAGTACCTTGCCGGCTAGATGCGTGTAAGTCACGCCGTGGCCGCTGCAGCCTTGCGAATAGTAGATGTTGTCGCCCAGGCGCCCAACCTGCGGCAGGCGCGACAGGGTCAGCAGGAAATTGCCCGTCCACGCGTAGTCGATCTTCACGTCCTTCAGTTGCGGGAACGCCTTGAGCATTTTCGGGCGGATGATCGCTTCGATGTTCGCCGGATCCCGCGCACCGTAAACCACGCCGCCGCCGAAGATCAGACGCTTGTCGCCGGTCAGTCGGTAGTAGTCGAGCAGATAGTTGCAGTCTTCGACGCAGTAATCCTGTGGCAGAAGAGATTTCGCCAGCTCATCGCCCAGCGGTTCGGTGGTGATTACCTGGGTGCCGCACGGCATCGATTTCGCCGCCAGTTCCGGTACCAGATTGCCGAGATAGGCGTTGCCGGCAACGATGATGAACTTGGCCCTGACCTTGCCTTGCGGCGTGTGCACTACCGGGTTGGCACCACGCTCGATGCGCACGGCTGGCGATTGCTCATAGATGGTGCCGCCGAGGGACTCGACCGCGGCAGCTTCACCGAGCGCCAGGTTCAGCGGATGAATATGGCCCCCGCTCATGTCGAGCATGCCGCCGACGTATTGATCGCACGCCACCACTTCGCGAATGCGGCGCTGATCGAGCAGTTCCAGTTGCGTGTGGCCAAAGCGCTCCCACAGGCGCTTCTGCGACTCCAGGTGACCCATCTGCTTGGCGGAGAGGGCGGCGAACACGCCGCCGTCCTTCAGGTCGCACTGGATGTTGTACTTGGCCACGCGCTCCCGAATGATCCGTCCGCCTTCGAAGGCCATCTGCCCGAGCAGTTGCGCCTGCTTCGGGCCAACGGTGCGCTCGATGACGTCGATGTCACGGCTATAGCTGTTGACGATCTGCCCGCCATTACGCCCCGATGCACCGAAGCCGACCTTGGCTGCTTCCAGCACCGTCACGCGAAAACCGTTCTCCAACAGAAACAACGCCGAGGACAGCCCGGTATACCCGGCGCCGATCACACAGACATCCGTCTCCACATCATCCTGCAAGGCCGGACGTGGCGGTACGGCATTGGCCGACGCAGCGTAATAAGACTCTGGGTAAGGGGTGTTCGCCATCCTGCGCCTCTGTTTAATATATTTTACGAGTGCGTCGATCCTACCCGAGTTGAAAAACCTCCGCCAGCCACCGGAAAAATCTTCTCTACTGGCCCGAAATTAAATATTTTGCATATTCATAGGGTTAGGTGAAAAAAAGGTGTTGACACCCCTCCGGAATTCCGTAGAATGCCGCCTCACAGCAGGCACGTAGCTCAGTTGGTTAGAGCACCACCTTGACATGGTGGGGGTCGTTGGTTCGAGTCCAATCGCGCCTACCAAACAAAATCCGCTCTGCTGGGCGGTCTAGAAGGGCTCACCGAAAGGTGGGCCCTTTTTTGTTGTCTGCGATTTGCAAAACTTTTGCAAAGCTTTTTCAAAACCCCCACCTCAGCGCACCTCTCGACACTGCATCTCTTCCGTTACCCAAGCGCTTAGCGTGTTTCGAAATAACACGACCTGCTGATATGGCGTTCTGTTCTTTTTTTGGATCCGTCTAAAAAGTGTGGATATTGAAGGGGTTACCGGTATTTTTAACCGACCGGTTATCAAAAAAATGTTGTTGCTGGTCGTGAAGTTCAGTAACATCTGCCCCGCGTTCACCACCACGGTTTATGCATTTTTAAATCCCAAGCTTCCATCAGCTGCTTGGGATTTTTTTTGCCTGCGATTTGGCGAATCCGTTTCTGTCTCTCTGTTTCCTGCGCGAAGCTTTCCAGCCCCATTGCTGTGTGCGGGCGCAACCGGCTTTTTTCGACTACTACTGACTGGCGTTTTCCAGGGCTTTCTCAAAGGAGTTCGTCGATGCTGGTTCACTGGCTTCTCGCCGCAATTCATCTCTTGGCTTTTGCACTGGGCTTCTGGGCCGTGTTGACCCGTGGCACGGCGTTCAGTCGTCTGGCCGCTGGCGTCGGTGAGGCCAAGCGGGTTTTGCTCGCTGATAATCTGTGGGGGATTGCTGCGCTGGTGCTACTGGTGACCGGTGGCATGCGCGCCTTCGGTGGCTTTGAAAAGGGCACTGACTACTATCTGCACCAGCCGCTGTTTCATTTGAAGATGACGTTGTTCGTGCTGATTCTGCTGACAGAGCTGGCGCCGATGATCACGCTGGTCAAATGGCGGATCGCATTGGCGCGGGGCAAGGCGCTCGATACCGGACGTGCAAAGCTGTTCGCGCGGATCAGCCATGTCGAGGCGCTGCTGTTGGTACTGATGATGATTGCAGCTACCGGCATGGCGCGCGGCGTGACGTTCGGCTAGCAGGGAGCAATTCCCTGTGTCCTCTCGGAAATGTCTGACAGCCAGGCTTGGCAGTCGCAGGTAGTATCGCGCTGCTGGAGAAAGGGAGGGGAGCGAATGAAGCGGAGAAGGGATGTGTCAGGCGCCGTGCCCAGTGGACTGGGGAGCGGATGGCAATACGGCGCGTGAATCTTTAGCCAGTCTTACGCGAAGGCAAATGGACTGGCTACTGACTGCGGGGTGGCTCAGGGCGTTTGTGGCTTGTCCGGGGCGGTCAGGCCAGCCTGAATGCGCTGATAGATCTCTTCACGGTGCACGGCAACGTTTTTCGGGGCGTTGATGCCGATACGGACTTGCTGACCGCTTACGCCGAGGATGGTGATCGTAATGTCATCACCAATATTTATGCTTTCACCGACTTTGCGGGTGAGTATCAGCATGGTCTTCTCCTTGATTGCTTTGTAGGGCACCTGATTCAGACAGTGCAGAGGTCGGTGGTACGTATAGATTAGTGCGAAGTCTCACGGTTTGGGTGCCTCTTTCTGACGCGCAGATGCGGCATTAATTCCCAGGGCGTAACTATACAGAGGCTGCAATCATCAATCTCGTTGTTTTGTGCCCATTTTGCGGGCCTCGCGAAGTATTTATGAATGTTAAGATCGGCGCTTTGTGATTTTCGAGGAAAGCGTTGTGCGCAAACTGGTCTGGATGGTCGCGGCACTGGCATTGGCGGGATGTGGTGAAGGCAAGAGTGTAGACGTGCAGAAGCCGAAAACGGCAGTCGCGGCCGCACCTGCGGCGGCGTCCGCCCCGCAATGGGACCTCGAAGTACGCGGCGAAACGCCTCAGGCTGTCAGTGACCTGAGTGGCTGGTTGATCGAGCATGCGTTCGTGCCGACCGTGATCAAGGACAGCAGCGGCAAGACGCGGATCCTGATTGGTCCGTTCAACTCCCAGGCCGACGCGCAAGCGCGCAAGGTAGAGGTGGATGCGGCATTGGTGAAGGCCAAGAAGCAGAACGTCGAGTCGGTGATCGTCGAGCATCCGCTCGCGCCGTAAGCAGCACTTTCAGCGGAGCGGCCTAAAGGACATCGCGGGCGATTCGTCTTATACGAGTCAATCACGATTTCCCGAAGGAGCTCCGCATGGCCTCCACCGCTCCCTACAAACTCTTCAATGCGGTTTTGCACCGCAAGACGCTGGTGAGTCCGCACATGATGCGGATCACGCTCGCCGACCCTTCGATAGGTGGCATGGCCACTTGGGCGCCGGATCAGCGGGTCAAATTGTTCTTCCCTGCTGAAGATGGATCGCCTGCAAGTCTTGCGCAGGAGGAGGGCTGGTACGCGCGTTTTCGTTCGATGCTGGCGAGCCGGCGGCCAGCAATGCGCACCTACACCATTCGTCATTTGCGCGCCGAGCAAGGCGAGGTCGATATCGATTTTGTTCTGCATGGCGAAACCGGGCCCGCGTCGCGCTGGGCGCTGCGTGCGCAGCCAGGAGCGTCTATGCAGATTCTCGCTCCTGACAGCGGTTTTTCCGCGCAGGACGCCGGCGGGTTTGAATGGAAACCGCCGCAGCTGCTCAAGGAGGTTTTGCTGGTGGCGGATGCCACGGCATTGCCGGCCGCCATGGGCATTCTTGACGAGTTGGCTGCCATGGCTGAACCGCCTCAGACTCAGGCTTACTTTGAAGTGGACAGCGCACCAGACATGCTCCCGGTGCCGGATTGGCCTGGGCTGTCGGTGCAGTGGCTGGTTCGCGATCAGACGCCAGAAGTAGTGGCTGGGGCGCTGATGGTAGAGGCAGTGCAGCAGGCGTTCCTGCCGGCAGAGGATTCATCGGTCGGGCAAGCTGCCGAACTCGCCGAAGTCGATATCGACAAAGACATTCTCTGGGAGATCGCCAACACGGCCCCTGAAGGTTTTTATGGCTGGATTGCCGGAGAAAGCGCAGCGGTCATGCGTCTGCGCAAATACTTGATCAAGGAGTGCGGTATCTCGCGCGAGTCACTCAATCTGATGGGCTACTGGCGCTACAACAAGGCTGGCAGCTAAAAACAAAAAAGGCCTCGAACATCACGTTCGAGGCCTTTTCTTTTGCGCTGAAGAATCAGCCGCAGGCTTTCAGGTTTACCGGGCCGACAAATTCATTGCCGCGTCCCATCACGCACGCCACGCTCTGATTGCGTTGACGTTCCCAGTCCTGCACTGGATAAGTTTTGTCCCACGCTTCGTACAGTTGCCGATCCTGTTTCGACAGGCGCAAGCCGTACTGCTTGCTCATGTAGAAATAGGTGCGCGCGATCATGCCGCGAATCGACGGGCGCGGCATGACCTTCTTGGCCTTGAAGTCGACCTGGGTCAGGCACGAGCCGTACTGCCCGGATTGCACCGGCAGCCAGCCATAACTGAAGTTGCTGCGGTCACCGTTGACCTCACCAATGCTCGGCACCAGGTTGTGCAGGTCGGCTTCGGCTTTCTGGTAGCTTGGGTCATAGCGGGTGCAGTTCTTGCGCCCGCCCGACTGCCAGCATTGACGCTGGTGACCGAACTCCCACGCCGGGACGATGTGTTCCCATTCGATGCGTGAAGCACGCTTGGCATTTTTACGTGGTACGTAGCCGCAAGCCTTCAAGTCCACCTTGTTGCCGGTGTACTTGCACCCGCAGTAAAACTCGGTGGACTGCGGTGCATACAGTTTCCAGGCGGCCTTTTTGGCCTCGGTAAAAGTGCGGGGCGCGCCAGCCTGGGCGCCAAAAGCGATGAACAGCAGCAGCAAAGCAAAACAGCGGACACTCATTGAATCAATCTTCCTTCGGCACAACCCAAAAAATCTGCACGCCGCCATCGTCGCGATAGGCGAGTGTGACGTTGTCGTTCTCGTCGATTTCCTCGAGCAGTTGCTCCCATGCATCCACAGGCTCGTCCGGCAGGCGGAAGATCAGTGTGGCTTTGGCTTTTTGTGCGGTAGGGGAATTGATGATTTTCTGAACGCGCATGCCCATGCGTTCGTAAGCGTCAGGAGCATCAGGAGAGGTGGCCACGAGGTTATCCTTATTAAGCTGTACGTGCATACAGTATTTAACTGTAAGCATTTTCGCAACTGCTTAAAATTCAAGAAAATCCTCTGACAGCGCTTTTCCGATTTTGGTGTAGGTCGGGTCGATTATTTTGTATGAAAAAGTCGCGCTCAGCGTAAGTGGCAGCACCACCCGCCGCGCGGGCGAGTGGTGAGCAGGTTGCCCGACTCGAATGGGTCAGGCGAGGGGCAATCAATATTCCCAGAACATCCGTTGCAGCTCTTTGCTGTCGTTGGTTTTGGTCAGGGCGACCATGGCCAGAATGCGGGCCTTTTGCGGGTTCAGGTCGTGAGCGACCACCCAGTCGTACTTGTCGTCAGGTTGTTCGGCGTTACGCAGAACGAAACCACCGGCGTTGACGTGGGAAGAACGGATGATCTGCACGCCGTCTTTACGCAGGGCTTGCAGGGATGGCACAACGCGGGAGGACACCGAACCATTACCGGTACCGGCATGGATGATCGCTTTGGCGCCGGCCTGGGCCAGAGCCTTATAGGCGGTGTCGTCGACGTTGCCGTAGGAGTAGGCGATTTCTACGTCAGGCAGGCTCTTGATGTTCTTGATGTCGAATTCCGAATCCATGGTGTGACGCTTGGCCGGCAAGCGGAACCAGTAGGATTTGCCTTCAACCACCATGCCCAGCGGACCCCAAGGGCTTTTGAACGCCTCGGTCTTGATGTTGATCATTTTGCTGACGTCGCGACCGGACTGGATCTCGTCGTTCATGGTTACCAGCACGCCTTTGCCGTGCGCTTCTTTGCTGCTGGCGACGGCGACGGCGTTGTACAGGTTGAGCATGCCGTCCGCCGACATGGCGGTGCCCGGACGCATCGAGCCGACCACGATGATCGGCTTGTCGGTTTTTTCCACCAGATTCAGGAAGTACGCGGTTTCTTCCAGGGTGTCGGTGCCGTGGGTGATGACGATGCCATCGACGTCTTTGCTGTCGGCCAGCTCGGATACGCGGCGACCCAGTTGCAGCAGGTTGTCGTTGGTGATGCTTTCCGAAGCGATCTGCATGACTTGTTCGCCACGCACGTTCGCCAGTTTGCTCAGTTCGGGGATGCCGGCGATCAATTGTTCAATGCCGACCTTGGCCGCTTGATAGGTGGCGCTGTTGGCTGCGCTGGCGCCGGCACCGGCAATGGTGCCGCCCGTGGCAAGCACCACGACGTTGGCGAGTTTGGTCTGGGTTTCGACTTCTTTTGCCTGAAGGGCAGTGGGCAGGAGCAGGAGTAGGGCCAAAGCGCCCGGAACCAAGGTGTTGAAAGCAGATTTCATTATTTTTCTCTCTAGTAGTGAGACGGTGCTGATGCAGGTTCATCTAGATGCGCCCCGAGCCGATCTGAATGCCCGGGGTGCAGGCTAGGGAGCAGGATCTGTACCAGTGCTACTTTGCTTTAGAGAAATGTTTAACCTGATGATTTATATCAATATTTTGTAATTTGGCGGATTCTTGAGTGAATGGCTTATCCGGGTTTCCGAACAAAGGAAGCTTTCGTGTTCGGTTCACCGAAAGGGACTACGCCTCCTGGCGACCGCAACGGCTTGCCGGTTCAGGTTTTCTGCTAAAGAAACCCGTCAGCAGGCCGATGGCTGTGGAAGGAAACGTTTATTTAGGGAGTTCACATGTCACTGACGATCGGTTTTTCAAATCCCGGTTCAGTCACCATTGGCGGTAAAACCGCAGCGACAATCAATGCAATGAACCAGGCGGAAGCAGATGCGGCCGACGAGGCGCTTGGCGTTGAAAAAGAACCGAGCAATCAAGTTCGCACCGGTGGTCCCGCGCAAGAAGCCAGCAAGGCGGATAGCGCTGACAGCGGCGACAGTCTGAGCGTGACCGTAAAAATGTTGCTCAAGCGCATGCAGGAATTGCAGAAGCAACTGCAGGAGCAGCAACAGCAACTGGCGGCGGCTCAGGCGGCGAGCTATCCGACGCCCGAGGCCAAGTCACAGGCGGTCATGTCCGTTCAGGGGCAGATCGCGCAAACCAGCGGCGCGCTGATGGAAGTCGCAGCGGCGCTGGTCAAGGAAATGTCCAAGGATTCCACCAGCGGCAACCTGGTCAGCACCACGGCCTGAGCGGGTAGGGGCGAATCAGACGATTGCGCCCCGCAATACCACAACGATTTCTGATTGTTGACAAATGTCGGCGGGATTCGCATAGTTCGGTCTACGCAAACGTTTGCGCGGCTTCCCCGGTGCACTGTTATCCGGAAGAGAGCGCTGAAGCTTACGCCAGTGCGAGCGTTGCTCACAATAATCATAAGATCGGAGTGAACCCATGAAGCTGCCATTCGCTGGACGTCTTCTTGCTGTCGCTATGCTGGCTGCCGCAGCCGCCGCACTACCTGTCTCTTCGGCTTTCGCCGAGTCCCCGGAAAAACCTAAAGTCGCACTGGTCATGAAATCCCTGGCCAACGAATTCTTCCTGACCATGGAAGATGGCGCCAAGGCCTACCAGAAAGAACACTCCGCCGACTTCGACCTGATCTCCAACGGCATCAAGGACGAGACCGATACCGCCGGCCAGACCCGCATCGTCGAGCAGATGATTCTGGCCAAGGTCAACGCGCTGGTCATCGCACCGTCCGATTCCAAAGCCATGGTGCCGGTGATCAAGAAAGCCGTCGATGCCGGCATCACTGTGATCAACATCGACAACCAGCTCGATCCGCAGATCGTCAAAAGCAAAAACATCAGCGTGCCATTCGTAGGCCCGGACAACCGCAAAGGTGCGCGTCTGGTCGGCGAATACCTGGCCAAGCAACTGAAGGCCGGTGACGAGGTCGGCATCATCGAAGGCGTGTCCACCACCACCAACGCCCAGCAACGCACCGCAGGCTTCAAGGATGCGATGGAGGCGGCGCAGATCAAGGTTGTCTCCTTGCAATCCGGTGACTGGGAGATCGACAAGGGCAACAAGGTTGCTGCTTCGATTCTCAGCGAATACCCGGATGTGAAAGCGCTGCTGGCGGGTAACGACAGCATGGCCGTTGGCGCTGTTTCCGCTGTGCGTGCTGCCGGCAAGGCGGGCAAGGTACAAGTGGTCGGTTACGACAACATCAATGCGATCAAGCCGATGCTCAAGGATGGTCGCGTACTGGCGACGGCCGATCAGTTCGCTGCCAAGCAGGCCGTGTTCGGTATCGAGACTGCGCTGAAAATCCTCAAGGGCGAAAAAGTCGAGAGCGGCGTCAATGGCGTGATCGAAACGCCAGTCGAGCTGGTCACTAAGTAAGTCTTCCGGCGACACAACGGCGCTCGTCCGTCCGGACGAGCGCATGGAGAGTTTTTTATGTCAGTTTCCGCCCCGAACGCTGTCCTCTCGGTCAGCGGTATCGGTAAGACCTATGCGCAACCGGTGCTCACGGGTATCGACTTGACGCTGATGCGCGGTGAAGTGCTGGCGCTGACCGGCGAGAATGGCGCCGGTAAAAGCACGCTGTCGAAGATCATCGGGGGGCTGGTTACGCCCACCACCGGTCAGATGCAATTCCAGGGCAAGGACTACCGTCCGGGCAGTCGCACCCAGGCTGAAGAGCTTGGCGTGCGCATGGTCATGCAAGAACTCAATCTGCTGCCGACGCTGTCGGTGGCGGAAAACCTGTTTCTCGACAATCTGCCCAGCAATGGCGGCTGGATCAGTCGCAAGCAATTGCGCAAAGCCGCGATCGAGGCCATGGCGCAGGTTGGCCTCGATGCCATTGACCCGGACACCCTGGTCGGCGAACTGGGCATTGGCCATCAACAGATGGTCGAAATCGCACGCAACCTGATCGGCGATTGCCACGTGCTGATCCTCGATGAGCCGACCGCGATGCTCACTGCGCGTGAAGTGGAAATGCTCTTCGAGCAGATCACTCGCTTGCAGGCACGTGGCGTCTCGATCATCTATATCTCGCATCGCCTCGAAGAGCTGGCGCGCGTCGCGCAGCGCATTGCTGTGCTGCGTGATGGCAATCTGGTCTGCGTCGAGCCGATGGCCAACTACAACAGTGAGCAACTGGTCACCTTGATGGTCGGTCGTGAGCTGGGCGAACACATCGACATGGGCCCGCGCAAGATCGGCGCCCCGGCACTGACGGTCCAGGGCCTGACCCGTTCCGACAAGGTGCGCGATGTTTCTTTCGAAGTGCGCGCCGGCGAGATCTTCGGGATTTCCGGGCTGATCGGGGCAGGGCGCACCGAATTGCTGCGACTGATCTTCGGCGCTGATCTGGCCGACAGCGGCACGATTGCTCTGGGTTCGCCGGCGCAGGTGGTCAGTGTGCGTTCGCCGGTTGATGCGGTGAACCATGGCATTGCCTTGATCACCGAAGACCGAAAGGGTGAAGGCCTGCTGCTCAGTCAATCGATCAGCGCCAACATCGCGCTGGGCAACATGCCGGAGATTTCCAGGGCAGGAATCGTCAATGCCAGCGACGAAATTTCCCTGGCGCAGCGTCAGATCGACGCCATGCGCATCCGCAGTTCGAGCCCGACACAATTGGTGTCGGAACTGTCCGGCGGCAATCAGCAAAAAGTGGTGATCGGCCGCTGGCTGGAGCGCGATTGCTCGGTGCTGTTGTTCGACGAGCCGACCCGCGGCATCGATGTCGGTGCCAAGTTCGATATCTACGCCTTGCTGGGCGAGTTGACGCGTCAGGGCAAGGCGCTGGTGGTGGTGTCCAGTGACCTGCGCGAGCTGATGCTGATCTGCGACCGGATCGGTGTGCTGTCGGCAGGGCGTTTGATCGATACCTTCGAGCGCGACAGCTGGACCCAGGATGATTTGCTTGCCGCCGCGTTCGCCGGCTACCAAAAACGTGATGCGTTGCTCAATGAAGCGGCGCCTAGGGATCTCCCATGAAAACTGCATCTTCCGCCGGCAAACGTAGTGGCAATTTCTACGGTCTGGGCACCTATCTGGGCCTGGCCGGGGCCTTGTTGGCGATGGTGGCGCTGTTCTCGATGATGAGCAGCCACTTTCTGTCCTATGACACTTTCAGCACGCTGGCCAACCAGATTCCCGATCTGATGGTGCTGGCGGTGGGCATGACCTTTGTACTGATCATCGGCGGCATTGACCTGTCGGTCGGTTCGGTGCTGGCGCTTGCCGCCTCGACAGTCAGCGTGGCGATTCTCGGTTGGGGCTGGAGCGTATTGCCGGCCGCGTTGCTCGGTATGGCGGTGGCGGCACTGGCGGGTACGGTGACCGGTTCGATCACCGTGGCGTGGCGCATTCCGTCGTTCATCGTTTCGCTCGGTGTGCTGGAAATGGCCCGTGGCCTGGCGTATCAGATGACCGGTTCGCGCACCGCCTACATCGGTGATTCGTTTGCCTGGCTGTCGAACCCGATCGCGTTCGGCATTTCGCCGTCGTTCATCATTGCCTTGCTGGTGATCTTCATCGCGCAAGCGGTGCTGACCCGCACCGTGTTTGGTCGTTACCTGATTGGTATCGGCACCAACGAAGAAGCGGTGCGGCTGGCCGGGATCAATCCAAAACCTTACAAGATTCTGGTGTTCAGCCTGATGGGCCTGCTCGCGGGGATCGCCGCGCTGTTCCAGATTTCCCGTCTGGAAGCGGCAGACCCGAATGCCGGCTCCGGTCTCGAATTGCAAGTGATCGCCGCCGTGGTGATCGGTGGCACCAGTCTGATGGGTGGCCGTGGTTCGGTGATCAGCACCTTTTTCGGTGTGTTGATCATTTCGGTACTGGCCGCCGGTCTGGCGCAGATCGGCGCGACCGAGCCAACCAAACGCATCATCACCGGCGCGGTGATTGTCATCGCGGTAGTGCTCGATACCTATCGCAGCCAGCGCGCCAGTCGACGGGGCTAACAGATGGCAACGATCAAGGATGTGGCGGCGCTCGCGGGGATTTCCTACACCACGGTTTCTCACGTGGTGAACAAGACGCGCCCGGTCAGCCAGGAAGTTCGGTTGAAGGTCGAGGCGGCCATCAAAAGCCTCGACTATGTGCCGAGTGCGGTGGCGCGTTCGCTGAAAGCCAAGACCACTGCGACCATTGGCTTATTGGTGCCGAACAGCCTCAACCCGTATTTTGCCGAGTTGGCACGGGGCATCGAGGATTACTGCGAGCGTAATGGCTACTGCGTGATCCTCTGCAATTCTGACGACAACCCGGAAAAACAGCGCAGCTACTTGCGCGTGCTGCTGGAAAAACGCATCGACGGCCTGATCGTCGCCTCCGCCGGTGGTGACATCGGGCTCGCGCAAGGACTGGCCGGGGTGAAGACGCCAATGGTCATCGTCGACCGCGGGCTGGATGGCGTCGACGCCGACCTGGTGCGCATCGACCATGAGTATGGCGCTTATCTGGCGACGCGGCATCTGCTGGAGCTGGGCCATCGTGACATCGCCACCATCGGTGGTCCGTCGAGCACCAGCGTGGCGCAAATGCGTCAGGCCGGTTTTTGTCGGGCGCTGCAGGAGGCGGGCATCAAGGTGCGGGCCGAGCGCATGCTGGAAAGCGATTTCACCAGCACCGGTGGTTACAACGCGGCGGCGATCCTGCTTGAAAGCAATCCGCCGAGTGCGATCTTCGCCGGTAACGACATGATCGGGATCGGTGTGCTGCGCGCGGCGGCCGAGCGCAATGTCCGCGTGCCAAGCGAGCTGTCGGTGATCGGCTTCGACGATATCCAGATGAGTCGCTACGTGTACCCGGCGCTGACCACCGTTGGCCAGTCGATCCTGCAGTTGGGCGAGATGGCTGCGGAAGTGTTGCTGCGAAGGATTGCTACCCCGAGTCTGGTCACCGATCAACGGATCGTGACCCCGAGTATTGTCTTGCGCGAATCGACTGCGCCGCTGTCCGGCGTATTCACCGAGTACCGCTGAAACCGAATTGACGAGTAGTGATGTATGCCAGCAAATGTAGTGGTTATAGGCAGCCTGAACATGGATCTGGTCACCCGGGCACCACGGCTGCCCAAGGGCGGTGAAACGCTGATCGGTCATTCCTTTGCCACGGTGTCCGGTGGCAAGGGCGCCAATCAGGCAGTCGCTGCTGTGCGCCTGGGTGCGCAGGTGGCGATGGTCGGCTGTGTTGGCAACGATGACTACGGCGTGCAATTGCGTGACGCATTGCTGGCTGAACAGATCGATTGTCAGGCGGTGAGCACGGTTGAAGATTCCAGTGGCGTGGCGCTGATCGTGGTCGATGACAACAGTCAGAACGCCATCGTGATCGTTGCTGGCGCCAACGGTGCAATGACCCCGGCAGTGATCGACCGTTTTGATGCGGTGCTGCAAGCGGCCGACGTGATTATCTGCCAGCTCGAGATCCCGGATGCAACGGTAGGGCATGCGCTCAAGCGTGCACGTGCGTTGGGCAAGACGGTGATCCTCAATCCGGCGCCGGCCAGTCGTCCGTTGCCGGCAGACTGGTTTGCCGCCATCGACTACCTGATCCCCAACGAAAGTGAAGCATCCGCGTTGAGCGGGTTGCCGGTCGATTCGCTGCAAAGCGCAGAAAGCGCTGCCAACCAGTTGATCGCAATGGGCGCGGGCAAGGTCATCATTACCCTCGGTGCGCAAGGTTCACTGTTTGCCAATGGCAAAGGTTTCGAGCACTTCCCGGCGCCAAAGGTGCAGGCGGTCGATACCACCGCCGCGGGCGATACCTTCGTCGGCGGTTTTGCTGCGGCGCTCGCCAGTGGCAAATCCGAGGCCGAGGCGATCCGGTACGGGCAAGTCGCGGCAGCGCTGTCTGTGACCAGGGCCGGCGCACAACCTTCCATTCCAACCATGTCCGACGTACAGGCGTTCAAACCCGCATGAAAAAGACTCCTCTGCTCAACGTCGCGTTGTCGCGGCTGATCGCCTCCCTGGGCCATGGTGACATGGTGGTCATCGGTGACGCCGGACTGCCGGTGCCACCGGGTGTTGAATTGATTGATCTGGCGCTGACCCACGGCGTTCCGGATTTTGTCAGTACCCTGAAAGTCGTGCTCAGCGAGATGCAGGTGGAAAGCCATGTGCTGGCCAACGAAATCCTCGACAAGCAGCCGACCGCCCTGGTCGCGCTGGACGAGTTGCAGGAAGAGGGTGCCCTCGGTCGGCGCGAGCTGCTGACGCATGAGCAATTCAAGGTTCTCAGCCGACAGGCGCGGGCGATTGTTCGTACAGGCGAATGTCAGCCGTACTGCAACATCGTGCTGGTGGCCGGGGTAACGTTCTAATCGGGTTTCCGACCCTTTCATTTTCATCAGCACAAGGAATGCGCCATGCACCGCTATGCTCAAAAACTCCACCAATTGCTTCGGAGTCTGCTGCTTTTGTCTTTTATTACCGCCACCGGCGCTCAGGCTGCTGAAAAGATCGACCTGATCATCGACACCGACCCTGGCGCCGACGACGTAGTCGCCTTGCTGTTCGCCCTGGCTTCGCCGGACGAACTGAGCATTCGTGCACTGACCACCGTGGCTGGCAACGTGCGCCTCGACAAGACATCGCGCAACGCGCGCCTGGCTCGCGAATGGGCAGGGCGCGAAGACGTTCCGGTGTATGCCGGTGCGCCGAAACCGCTGATGCGTACGCCGATCTACGCCGAGAACATCCATGGCAAGGAAGGCCTGTCGGGTGTCACCGTGCATGAGCCGAAAAAAGGCCTGGCCGAAGGCAATGCGGTCAACTACCTCATCGACACCCTGAAAAAAGCCAAGCCGCACAGCATCACCATCGCCATGCTTGGCCCGCAAACCAATCTGGCGCTGGCGCTGATCCAGGAGCCGGAGATCGTCAATGGCATCAAGGAAGTGGTGATCATGGGCGGTGCGCACTTCAATGGCGGCAACATCACCCCGGTGGCCGAATTCAACCTGTTCGCCGACCCGCAAGCGGCGGAAGTGGTACTCAAGAGCGGCGTGAAACTGACCTACCTGCCGCTGGACGTGACCCACAAGATCCTCACCAGCGACGCACGCCTGAAACAGATCGCTGCACTGAACAACAACGCAAGCAAGATTGTTGGCGACATCCTCAACGAGTACATCAAGGGTGACATGGAGCACTACGGCATCCCGGGCGGCCCGGTGCACGACGCTACCGTTATCGCTTACCTGCTCAAGCCTGAGCTGTTCACCGGTCGTTCGGTGAACGTTGTGGTGGATAGTCGCGAAGGTCCGACTTTTGGCCAGACCATCGTTGACTGGTATGACGGTCTGAAGGCGCCGAAGAACGCCTTCTGGGTGGAAAATGGGGATGCTCAAGGCTTCTTCGATCTGCTGACCGAGCGTCTGAAGCGCTTGAAGTAAGGCTGTGACCCGCAGGTGCCAGCCTGCGGGTTTTTATTTTCTCTC
Source organism: Pseudomonas sp. PS01299 (assembly GCF_029960145.1). NCBI lineage: Bacteria > Pseudomonadati > Pseudomonadota > Gammaproteobacteria > Pseudomonadales > Pseudomonadaceae > Pseudomonas > Pseudomonas sp. PS01299. Next base: position 20,935 of record NZ_JASCPO010000056.1, read on the forward strand.
GGTGTCCTGCGTGTTCTCGCCGTCATGCTGGTACCGCTCGAACACCTGGTCGATAAACGTTTGTGCGCCCTGGGTTCCCATCGTCTTGACCAGCAGATCGATGCTGATCAACGCCAGCTCCTCCGCACTGCCCGGGCTGTACGAGCTGTGCCCCTTCGGCCAATGAACCTTGATGTCGGCGGAGATGCTTACGGTGTTCATGAGTGCGCTCGAAAAGTCGGGAATGTCTGAAAGCGAGTTAACCACTTTGTCGGGCGTTTGGCACTGCGACTTAGGCATGAGCGCGGCGCTATGCGACACTTGGTCTTTTCCGGCTGATCCAAGGAATGTGCTGTGCAGATCGATTTGAACACCCCCGACGGCCTGACACTCGACGCTGTGCGCCAGTTGCTGGCGTCGGCCAGCGATGATGTGCACACGCAGCTGCGCGTGACCAAGAGTGGAATTGCCTATATTTCTTCCGGTGTGACCGGCGGGCAGGATATTGATGGCCTGCTGTTTCGCCTGGAGACCTGGGCCAAGGGGTCGGGGTATGTCGGCAAGGTCGCGGCCAGTGATGAAGTCTGGGTGATGCAGATTTTCAATGCGCTGAAAGACAACTGGCCGAATCCGCCGCACGATTACATCGACGTCTATTGAGCTTCATTAATATTCGGTGACGATTGCGTGAGGATGCGATGCGCGCACTTCAGGCAGACTCAGCGTTTTTCCGGGTCGTGGGGAAGGGGGATGGCACCGGCTGTGAAACCAAACGCCGAATTGGCGGTCGCACGATCTCAGCTTAACCATTTGAAAAAAGGAGGCTTCATGCCTTTGAAGTTCGCGTCTCTGGGTGCACTTATGGCCGTTGCCATGTTGGCCGGTTGCAGCACAACCTCCAGCGAGTCGGCAAAGGATCCTGTGGCGACCGATGCCGGTCATAGCCGCTGTGAAGCAAAGGCAGCGGAGTTTGCCATCGGTAAAAAGGCTTCGCCGGAACTGCTCGATCAGGCTCGTGCCAAGGCTGGCGCGCAAAACGCCCGCTTCCTCAAGCCAACCGACATGATCACTCTGGAGTACCGTTCCGATCGCCTGAATCTGAACACCGACAACAACCTGGTGGTCACTCGCGTCAACTGCGGCTGATCGCAGACCGCTTTTGTTGCAGGCATAAAAAACCCCGTCACATGGACGGGGTTTTTTTAGTGCGCCAGGAAATTACTCTGGGCGAACTTGTGCAGCTTGCATACCCTTTTGGCCTTTCTCAGCCACGAAAGAGACGGTCTGGCCTTCTTTCAGGCTTTTGAAACCGTCGGATTCGATAGCTTTGAAGTGTACGAACAGGTCGTCACCGCCACCTTGAGGAGTGATGAAGCCGAAGCCTTTTTCATCGTTGAACCATTTAACGGTGCCGGTTTGGCGATTAGACATGGTGTATCTCCAAGAAACATATATTTTCAGTAGTACTGTGCTGCTCAGGCCAACTGGGCACACCGGAGTATCATAGTCGAAATGTTCGCTTTGGTAGCCCCCCGGACGTGCTGTTTGCTTTCATATTGCATTGATTTCAACCTCTCAAATGTCTGCAAGCCCCGGTTTCAGTGGCTTTCAGCCGAGTGAAGAGGGTGTAAAAAAAGCTATAAAACCTGCGTAAATTATCGATTTCGGGGTCTTTTTGGCGGTTTTCAGCCTGCTGGACGCCCGAAAAAACATTCGTCAGCGCTTATTTCTGCACGCGGCAAACCGAGATTTCTTTCAAGGCTCGCTGACCCAATTCACCACTTGGCGGGGTGTTCTTGTCCATCAGTTGCGCGATCTCTTGCGTGGTGAATTTCTTTTCCAGAACGTCGGCACCGCAAGCGCAATGTTTATTGGCTTCGGCCGGATTGACGCTCTTGCTGGCTGCGGCGGTGCAGTCGTTCATGTATTGGGCTTTGACGCCGGCAGGCCAGGCCGCGTTGGCGCTCAGCGGCAGCAGCAGGGCCAGCGGGGCCGCGAAAGCAAAAAGTCGGATAAGGCGCATGTCGGAAACTCCTTGGGTTGATATCGGCGACGATTCTCAGCTTATTTGAGGCAAAGCGTATATCCCAAGTTCACTTCGCGCCGCAAAAATGCGCAAATCAGCAAGACCTCAATTCGATGACGTCGATGACCGCTCATCTGTGCTAGCATGCCGGGCTCAAGCGTTCTCAGGCTCCGGATGGCCTTCAGCCCCGGCAGCGGTCAGCGTGCGAAAAATTCTGATTTGAATCCCAGTCACTCTGGTTCGGTTTTCCGGTTGGCCGCAAGGCTCCTGCCGCTGTAAGGCAGGCGTTCGTCATTGAATGGCCTGGATCGGATCTTGTACTGGCTCATCCCAACCCACGTGACCTTTGGTAGGGGTCACCACTAGGAGAGGAGGCGCCATGCCAACTATTACTCTTCCCGACGGCAGTCAACGTTCATTCGATCACCCGGTTTCCGTAGCCGAGGTCGCCGCATCCATTGGTGCAGGCCTGGCCAAGGCCACCGTGGCCGGCAAGGTCAACGGCAAGCTGGTCGACGCCTGCGACATCATCGACAGCGACGCGACGCTGCAAATCATCACGCCAAAGGATGAAGAGGGGCTGGAGATCATTCGCCACTCTTGCGCGCACCTGGTTGGCCATGCGGTCAAGCAGCTGTACCCGACTGCGAAAATGGTCATCGGCCCGGTTATCGACGAAGGCTTCTATTACGACATCGCCTTCGAGCGTCCTTTTACGCCGGACGACATGGCCGCCATCGAACAGCGCATGCATCAGCTGATCGACAAAGATTACGACGTCATCAAGAAAGTCACTCCGCGTGCCGAAGTGATCGAAGTGTTCAAGGCCCGTGGCGAAGACTACAAGCTGCGCCTGGTCGAAGACATGCCGAACGAGCAGGCCATGGGCCTGTACTACCACGAAGAATACGTCGACATGTGCCGCGGCCCGCACGTGCCGAACACGCGTTTTCTGAAATCCTTCAAGCTGACCAAGTTGTCCGGCGCCTACTGGCGTGGCGATGCCAAGAACGAGCAATTGCAGCGCGTTTACGGCACAGCTTGGGCTGACAAGAAGCAGCTGGCGGCTTACATCCAGCGCATCGAAGAAGCGGAAAAACGCGATCACCGCAAGATCGGCAAGCGCCTGGGCCTGTTCCACACCCAGGAAGAAGCGCCGGGCATGGTGTTCTGGCACCCGAACGGCTGGACTCTGTATCAAGTGCTCGAGCAGTACATGCGCAAAGTGCAGCGTGACAACGGCTATCTGGAGATCAAGACCCCGCAAGTGGTCGATCGCAGCCTCTGGGAGAAATCCGGGCACTGGGCCAACTACGCCGACAACATGTTCACCACCGAGTCGGAAAGCCGCGACTACGCCATCAAGCCGATGAATTGCCCGTGCCACGTGCAGGTGTTCAATCAGGGTCTGAAGAGCTACCGCGAGCTGCCGATGCGTCTGGCCGAGTTCGGTGCCTGCCACCGTAACGAGCCGTCAGGTGCGCTGCACGGCATCATGCGTGTGCGTGCGTTCACTCAGGACGACGCCCACATTTTCTGCACCGAAGAGCAGATGCAGGCCGAATCCGCGGCGTTCATCAAGCTGACCATGGACGTTTACCGCGATTTCGGCTTCACCGACGTCGAGATGAAACTGTCCACTCGTCCGGAAAAACGCGTAGGTTCCGACGAGCTGTGGGATCGCGCCGAAGCGGCACTGGCTGCAGCCCTTGATTCTGCGGGTCTGCCGTATGATCTGCAGCCGGGTGAAGGTGCGTTCTACGGTCCGAAAATCGAGTTCTCGCTGAAAGATTGCCTCGGTCGCGTCTGGCAGTGTGGTACCTTGCAGCTCGATTTCAACCTGCCTGTCCGTCTCGGCGCCGAATACGTCTCCGAAGACAACAGCCGCAAACACCCAGTGATGCTGCACCGGGCGATCCTCGGTTCGTTCGAGCGTTTCGTCGGGATTCTGATCGAGCATTACGAAGGTGCATTCCCTGCGTGGCTGGCGCCAACCCAGGCAGTGATCATGAATATCACTGATAAACAGGCAGATTTCGTCGCTCAGGTTGAAAAAACTCTCAACGAAAGCGGATTTCGTGCCAAGTCCGACTTGAGAAATGAAAAGATCGGCTTTAAAATCCGCGAGCATACTTTGCTCAAGGTTCCCTATCTTTTGGTTATCGGAGATAAGGAAGTCGAGATGCAGACTGTCGCTGTGCGTACTCGTGAAGGTGCTGACCTGGGCTCGATGCCCGTCGCCCAGTTCGCTGAGTTTCTCGCGCAAGCGGTTTCCCGGCGTGGTCGCCCAGATTCGGAGTAATTATTATTAAGCGTGAAATGAGACAAGATAAACGAGCTGCACCGAAAGCCCCGATCAACGAGAATATCTCGGCACGCGAGGTTCGGTTAATTGGCGCTGATGGCGAGCAGATTGGCATCGTCTCGATTGATGAAGCGCTTCGTATTGCTGAAGAAGCAAAGCTTGATCTGGTAGAAATCTCTGCTGACGCAGTCCCACCGGTTTGCCGGGTGATGGACTACGGCAAATCGATCTTCGAAAAGAAGAAGCAGATTGCAGCAGCGAAGAAAAACCAGAAGCAGATTCAGGTAAAAGAAATCAAGTTTCGTCCAGGGACGGAGGAAGGGGATTACCAGGTAAAACTGCGCAACCTGGTACGTTTCCTGAGTGACGGGGACAGGGCCAAGGTATCCTTGCGATTCCGCGGCCGTGAGATGGCCCACCAGGAGCTGGGGATGGAACTCCTCAAGCGGGTTGAAGCTGACCTGCTCGAGTACGGTTCGGTCGAACAGCATCCTAAGATGGAAGGACGCCAGCTGATCATGGTCATCGCCCCGAAAAAGAAGAAGTAATCAACAGGGCACGGCAGGCCTTCTGATTATGTTTATCAACTGAATGCGGAGTATCCGAACATGCCAAAAATGAAAACCAAAAGTGGTGCTGCTAAGCGGTTTCTGAAAACTGCTAACGGTATCAAGCACAAGCACGCTTTCAAGAGCCACATCCTGACCAAAATGTCGACCAAGCGTAAGCGTCAACTGCGCGGTAGCAGCTTGCTGCATCCGTCTGACGTGGCAAAAGTCGAGCGCATGCTGCGCCTTCGTTAATTTTAGTCAAGAATAGAGGAAGTAACTCATGGCTCGTGTAAAGCGTGGCGTCATTGCCCGTAAGCGTCACAAAAAAATTCTGAAACTTGCTAAAGGCTACTACGGCGCACGCTCCCGCGTATTCCGTGTTGCCAAGCAAGCGGTAATCAAGGCAGGCCAATACGCCTACCGTGACCGTCGTCAGAAAAAACGTCAGTTCCGCGCTCTGTGGATCGCTCGTATCAATGCTGGTGCTCGTGTTAACGGTCTGTCCTACAGCCGTTTCATCGCTGGCCTGAAAAAAGCGTCCATCGAGATCGACCGTAAGGTTCTGGCTGATCTGGCAGTGAACGAAAAAGCGGCGTTTGCTGCGATTGTCGAGAAAGCTAAAGCCACCTTGGCTTAAGTACCCCCGACAGTCACCCGGCCTCACCTCTGTGGGGCCAGGTGTTAAACGTCATAAATAGGGGAAGAGCCTTCAAGCTCTTCCCCTATTTTGTATCTGGAGTCTGTACATGGAAAACCTGGATGCGCTGGTCTCTCAAGCACTAGAGGCTGTGCAAAGCGCTGAAGATATCAATGCCCTGGAGCAAATCCGGGTTCAATACCTTGGCAAAAAGGGTGAATTGACTCAGGTGATGAAGACCCTGGGGAATTTGCCGGCAGAAGAGCGTCCGCAAGTCGGCGCCCTGATCAACGTTGCCAAGGAGCGTGTTACAGGCGTTCTCAATGCGCGCATGGCTCTGTTTGAAGAAGCCGAACTGGCTGCCAAACTGTCTGCCGAATCCATTGACGTGACGTTGCCGGGCCGTGGCCAGACCTCCGGTGGTCTGCATCCTGTGACCCGGACTCTGGAACGAGTCGAGCAGTTCTTCACCCGCATCGGCTACGGCATCGCCGAAGGCCCTGAGGTCGAAGACGACTATCACAACTTCGAAGCGCTCAACATCCCAGGCCACCACCCGGCCCGGTCGATGCATGACACCTTCTATTTCAATGCGAACATGTTGCTGCGCACCCATACCTCGCCGGTACAGGTCCGCACCATGGAGTCCAAGCAGCCGCCGATCCGCATCGTCTGCCCAGGCCGTGTGTATCGCAGCGACTCCGATATCACCCACTCGCCGATGTTCCACCAGGTCGAAGGCCTGCTGGTCGATCGCGACATCAATTTCGCCGACCTCAAAGGCACCATCGAAGAATTCCTGCGGGTGTTCTTCGAAAAAGAGCTGGCCGTCCGTTTCCGTCCTTCGTACTTCCCGTTCACCGAGCCATCCGCTGAAGTCGACATGGAATGCGTGATGTGCAGCGGTAAAGGCTGCCGCGTCTGCAAGCAGACCGGCTGGCTGGAAGTCATGGGCTGCGGCATGGTGCACCCGAACGTGCTGCGCATGTCCGGCATCGATCCGGAAGAGTTCTCCGGTTTTGCCTTCGGCATGGGTGTCGAGCGTCTGGCAATGCTCCGTTACGGCGTGAACGACTTGCGTCTGTTCTTCGACAACGACTTGCGGTTCCTCGCGCAATTTCGCTAGTCGTAACGAATTCTTAGGAGAGCAGGATGAAATTCAGTGAACAATGGCTGCGTGGCTGGGTTAGCCCGCAGGTAAGTCGCGACGAGCTGGTTGCTCGTCTGTCGATGGCGGGTCTGGAGGTCGATAGTGTGACCCCGGCCGCCGGTGTATTCAGCGGCGTGGTCGTGGGCGAGGTGCTGAGCACCGAGCAGCACCCTGATGCCGACAAGTTGCGTGTGTGCCAGGTCAGCAATGGCGCGGAAACCTTCCAGGTCGTGTGCGGTGCGCCAAACGTGCGTCCGGGCCTGAAGATTCCGTTCGCCATGATCGGTGCCGAACTGCCGGGCGACTTCAAGATCAAGAAGGCCAAGCTGCGTGGCGTCGAGTCCAACGGCATGCTGTGCTCGCAAGCCGAGCTGCAGGTCGGTGAAGGCAACGACGGTCTGATGGAACTGCCGGCCGATGCGCCGGTGGGCGAAGATTTCCGTGTGTACCTGGATCTGGAAGATGCCAGCATCGAGGTCGACCTGACCCCGAACCGTGGCGACTGCCTGTCGCTGGCCGGTCTGGCCCGTGAAGTGGGTGCGCTGTACGACACGCCGGTCGCTCGCCCGGTGGTCATGACCATTCCGGCTGTGCACGACGAAGTGCGTCCGGTAGAAGTGCTGGCGCCTGCCGCCTGCCCGCGTTACCTGGGTCGTGTCATCCGTAACGTTGATCTGTCCAAACCAACCCCGCTGTGGATGGTTGAACGCCTGCGCCGCGCCGATGTGCGCAGCATCGACGCTGCCGTCGACATCACCAACTACGTGATGCTTGAGCTGGGTCAGCCACTGCACGCTTTCGATCTCGCCGAAATCAATGGCGGCATCCGCGTGCGTATGGCGGAAGAGGGTGAGAAGCTGGTTTTGCTCGACGGTCAGGAAGTCAGCCTGCGTAGCGATACCTTGGTGATTGCCGACCACACCCGCGCTCTGGCGATTGCCGGCGTGATGGGTGGCGAGCACAGTGGTGTGTCCGCAACCACTCGCGACGTTTTCCTGGAAAGTGCCTTCTTCGATCAGATCGCTGTGGCGGGCAAGGCTCGCTCCTACGGCCTGCACACCGACGCCTCGCACCGTTACGAGCGTGGCGTGGACTGGCAACTGGCCCGTGAAGCCATGGAGCGCGCCACTGGCCTGCTGCTGGAAATTACCGGTGGTGAAGCCGGCCCGATCATCGAGACCGTCAGCGAGCAGCACCTGCCATCGATCGCGCCGATCACCCTGCGTGCGCAGCGCATCACCCAGATGCTGGGGATGGAAATGGATTCGGCGCAGGTCGAGCGTCTGCTCAGCGCCTTGGGTCTGAAGATTTCCGCTGACGGCGCAGGGCAGTGGCGCGTAGAAGTGCCAAGTCACCGCTTCGACATCAGTCTGGAAGTCGATCTGATCGAAGAGCTGGCGCGTCTGTACGGCTATAACCGTCTGCCGGTTCGTTACCCGCAAGCGCGTCTGGCGCCGCAAGCGAAGGCTGAAGCACGCAGCGAATTGCCTGAGCTGCGTCGTCTGCTGGTAGCCCGTGGTTATCAGGAAGCGATCACTTACAGCTTCATCGATCCGAAACAGTTCGAACTGTTCAACCCGGGCGTTGAGCCGCTGTTGCTGGCCAACCCGATTTCCAATGACATGGCCGCCATGCGTTCTTCGCTGTGGCCGGGCCTGGTCAAGGCGTTGCAGCACAACCTGAACCGCCAGCAGGATCGCGTGCGCCTGTTCGAAAGCGGTCTGCGCTTCGTCGGTCAGCTGGAAGGTCTGAAGCAAGAACCGATGCTGTCGGGTGTTGTTTGCGGCAGCCGTCTGCCGGAAGGTTGGGCGCAGGGTCGCGACACCGTCGATTTCTTCGACGTGAAGGCTGATGTTGAAGCGGTGTTGGGCTTTGCCGGTGCACTGGATACCTTCACTTTCACTCCGGGTAAACACCCGGCGCTGCACCCGGGGCAAACCGCGCGCATCGAACGTGACGGGCGTGAAGTCGGCTTTATCGGTGCGATTCACCCGGAGCTGTCCAAGGCCCTGGGTCTGGATCGTCCGGTCTTCGTCTTCGAGCTGGTTCTGGCTGAAGTCGCTTCCGGAAAAATGCCGCAATTCCACGAGTTGTCGCGTTTTCCTGAAGTGCGTCGTGACCTTGCGCTGATCGCGCACAAAGACGTCGCGGCCTCGGCTGTACTGGACGTAATCCGTGAAAATGCAGGCGAATGGCTCACGGATCTCAGGCTGTTTGACGTGTATCAGGGTAAAGGCATTGATCCTGATAGAAAAAGCCTTGCAGTTGGCTTGACCTGGCAGCATCCATCGCGCACTCTTAATGACGATGAGGTGAATTCGACGACGCAAAATATCCTCACCTCGCTCGAACAAAGGTTGAACGCCACGTTAAGGAAGTGACGTATGGGGGCTTTGACGAAAGCTGAGATGGCGGAACGTCTGTATGAAGAGCTGGGCCTGAACAAGCGAGAAGCCAAGGAGTTGGTTGAACTGTTTTTCGAGGAAATCAGGCACGCTCTTGAAGACAACGAGCAGGTCAAATTGTCCGGTTTCGGCAATTTCGACCTTCGGGACAAACGCCAGCGGCCTGGCCGCAACCCGAAAACGGGGGAAGAAATCCCGATCACGGCTCGCCGTGTGGTCACCTTTCGTCCAGGGCAGAAGTTGAAGGCCCGAGTTGAGGCTTATGCTGGAACCAAGTCATAACGACGAACTACCCGTCATCCCGGGCAAACGCTACTTCACCATTGGTGAAGTCAGCGAGCTGTGTGCGGTAAAACCACACGTGCTGCGCTACTGGGAGCAGGAGTTTCCTCAACTCAACCCCGTCAAACGCCGCGGAAACCGCCGGTATTATCAGCGCCAGGATGTGCTGATGATCCGGCAAATCCGCGCGCTCCTTTACGATCAGGGATTCACCATCGGCGGCGCGCGTCTGCGCTTGTCCGGTGATGAAGCCAAAGACGACACCACCCAATACAAGCAAATGATCCGCCAGATGATCGCTGAGCTTGAAGATGTACTGGTAGTGCTCAAGAAATAAAAAGCTGCGTTTGAATACTTCCAGTTTTCAAAAGCTTGCGATATATTCTTGAGCGCTCTTCGAGACGAAGGGCGGGTTTCAAACCAGTCGGGGCGTAGCGCAGTCCGGTAGCGCACTAGCATGGGGTGCTAGGGGTCGAGTGTTCGAATCACTCCGTCCCGACCATATTTTTCAATGACTTGGCCCGGTTCGGAAACGACTGGGCTTTGTTGTTTCTGGCATTTGATCATTTTGGTCACCGTTGGGTCACCGTTAGCAAAAAGCTCGTAGAGTGCGCCATACAGGGCTTCGTCACGTTGAGATCTGTCAAAGCTCCAGTCCTGACTGTATTGGCTGCGAACTGTTCCTTGTCGCGATCTTTCTCTTGGTGGGCACTGGCTGATATCGGTACGACGAGCTGTACTCAGATCATTTTTCTGATCACCACCTGACGGATATGGCAAATCAGGGTGAGGTCGATCACCAACTGTGTGAGGTAGGTGTTTTCGTCCTACGGGTGGCAGAGTCCGTACCATCCGCAACAGTGAGGTGCTTTTAGCGTCAGTCAGAGGCCTGGTGGGCGGTGTAGGCGGGGCCCCTTTGGTTGGGCATTAACTAAGTGAAGATCGTCGCATGGTGGGCGTTGTAGAGGGGGCGATTTTTCTGGTGTTCGGAGGAAGGCCAGAGATGGTGTAGTCAGACAAAGTTCGAAGCGACCGCCAAAGTACGGCTTTCTCGAAGCTCGTTAAATTGAGTAGGTTCGATGTGGCGGCGGGCCTCCATCGTCAGGGCATGCAATGGGTGGGGCAATGGGCGCTTAAAGGAAAGCGCCCAGCGCAAGCTCCTTTTAACTACTCATCTTCGGCTACAGCGCTGAAAGCGAGGTCTTTTATCATTATCACGCCTGGAGTTACACACTGAACGGCGTTGATAAAAAGCTTGCCGGTGCTGAAATCTTGGGTGTACGCCACCTTCCATGTGAAGAGCTGCTTTGCTTCGGTGGTTTCACCCCGTGACGTAGCGAAGAACCAAGTTTCGAAGTCGACGTCATCCTCATCATAGGCTTGTTGACTTTTCTGGACGGTATCACCTTGCTTCAAAGTGTCGGAGTCAACCCGAAATTCCTCATTTTGAAGGCTGATCACAGCCTCACCCATACCTTCGATGTAAAACGCCATCCAATTGCACTCCTTGGTTAGAGTGGAATTGTAAGGGTGAATCAATGGGCCAAGCCAGCATTTCGAAAACTGGTGCTCAAGCCGGATGCTTGTAAGCGTCCGCTCAACACACCTTGCCTAATTAGACGGGTGCCTACCTGTCGCAAGATTGCACTCCAGTTGACTACGCGTTTGCATTCGATTTGACCTTTCATTGTGAGCATCCGGCGACCTGACCTAGGTACTCGGCACCGATCGCCTGAATGCAGGATTCTCGCAATCTGTTTGTAACCGTCCGGCCATGTCATCTACCCAGCCCCGCAAAGCCAAGACATCGTGTGCACTCAAATTTAAGTGAGCACCAGATCTAGCCTTTTAAACGGGTATTTCATGCAGCCAACACTCGGTTCCTAT
>NZ_JASCPO010000057.1:0-31815 GCF_029960145.1 Pseudomonas sp. PS01299
ATTCGAGCGCAATCATCGTTGCTATGGCTACCGTCGGATGCGAGCTTCGTTGAGCAGGCAGCGTGTGCGCCTTTCAGAGAAGGTGGTGCAGCGCTTGATGAAGCAGGAGTGCCTAGTCGTCGCCAAGTCGAAACGGCGTCGATACGGTTCCTACCTCGGGGAGATCAGTCCGGCGCCGGAAAACCTCCTCAACCGCAACTTCACGGCCCTAGCTCCGAATGAGAAATGGCTGACCGACATCTCGGAGTTCCAGATCCCGGCCGGAAAGGTTTACCTGTCCCCCATGATCGACTGCTTCGATGGAAAGGTAATCAGTTGGTCGATCGGCACGCGTCCCGACGCCGAGCTTGTGAACACGATGCTGGATGCCGCTGTCGAAACGGTGGCCAGCAACGATAAACGGCCTGTTGTTCACTCCGATCGTGGCGCTCACTACCGCTGGCCCGGCTGGTTATCGCGCATCGCTGATGCGAAGCTGATTCGTTCGATGTCGCGCAAAGGCTGCTCACCTGACAACGCGGCTTGTGAAGGTTTCTTCGGCCGACTGAAAACGGAGCTGTTCTATCCTCGCAACTGGCAGTCAACGAGCATCGAGCAGTTCATTCAGGCCTTGGATTCATACATTCGCTGGTACAACGAAAAACGTATAAAGATTTCCCTCGGCGCGCTCAGTCCCATTGAGTATCGTGAAAGCCTGGGCTTCGCGGCATAACCAGTCCAAGTTTTTGTCCGCATCCCCACCCTGCCGATTGAAAATTGACCCAGGGCGGATTGCTGTTTTTTGTCCCAGCAATTGTGAATAAGCTTAGGGATGGTCTGAAGTAGTCACGCTTTTCTGGCTGACTTCAGCCTCCGCTGATTTTGAAAACGGCGAATCGACCAAAACGATCAGATCATCCGCTTATTTCTGAGCTTTTAGCCGCCGCGAGCACCTCGCAACGGTCATTTCCCACATTACAGGCGCACCTCTCCTGTACTGGTCAGTAAATGTCGGCGTGCCATCCACAGATTCGACAGAGCGAATAGCGTCACCAGTTGCGCGGTGTTTTTGGCCAGGCTACGGAAGCGCGTTTTCACAAAACCGAACTGGCGCTTGACCACCCGAAACGGGTGCTCGACTTTGTCGCGTACCTGGGCCTTGGCCTTCTCGATCTTGCGCTTGGCTTTGTATAGAGCGCTACGCTTACCCAGCTTCTTGTAAGTACTGCGGCGTGCCGCGATCTGCCAGATCACCTCGCGCCCATCATGCTCGGTACGTTTCTCGACGCCGGTATAACCGGCATCGGCGCAGACCACGTTCTCCGCACCGTGTAGCAGTTTGTCGACCTGAGTGACATCCGCCACGTTGGCGGCTGTGCCCACCACGCTGTGCACCAGCACCTGACTCGTCATCCACACCGATGTGCGCTTTCATGCCGAAATAGTACTGGTTGCCCTTCTTGGTTTGGTGCATTTCTGGATCGCGTTTACCGTCCTTGTTCTTGGTCGAGCTGGGCGCATTGATCAGCGTGGCATCGACAATGGTGCCTTGGCGCAACGACAACCCTCGGTCACCCAAATAGCCATTGATCACGGCCAGGATGCCGGCAGCTAGCTCGTGTTTCTCCAGCAGTCGGCGGAAGTTGAGGATGGTGGTTTCGTCGGGAATACGCTCCAGATTCAGCCCGGCGAACTGCCGCAGGATGGTGGTCTCGTACAGCGCTTCCTCCATCGCTGGATCGCTGTAACCGAACCAATTCTGCATCAAATGTACACGCAGCATCGTCATCAACGGATAAGCCGGACGACCGCCTTCACCCTTCGGGTAGAACGGCTCGATCAGTTTGATCAAGCCGTTCCACGGCACCACCTGATCCATCTCGATCAAGAACAACTCTTTGCGGGTCTGCTTACGCTTGCCTGCGTACTCGGCGTCAGCGAAGGTCATCTGTTTCATCGGAAAACTCGGCGGGTGGAGTCCTGGTATTTTGCCAAAATCAGGAAGTCTTCTTCAGAGTTTCCTTAGCAGCAGTGTTCCGGTTGAACGGTCATCAAGCCCCAGCGCATAAAGGCATGCGGCAGGGTGTTTATGGTGCAGATCAAAACGGTTCATCGTCCTCGATACCATCTTCGTCCTTGCGCTTTCGTTCACGTGATTTGATCTTTGTCTGCGCGGCCAGAGTGCTGTGTTGCAAGCGGTAGGACTCGTTGCCCGTTTCGACGATGTGACAATGGTGTGTCAACCGATCCAGCGACGCTGTAGTCATCTTGGCGTCGCCGAACACACTCGACCATTCCGAGAAGCTGAGGTTGGTCGTGATCACAATGCTCGTATAGCTTGGACAGCAGGTGAAATAACAGCGCGCCGCCGCTCTGGCTGAAGGGCAAATACCTCAGTTCATCGAGTATCACCAGGTCTGTCCGAAGCAGCCCTTGAGCGATTCGGCCACTCTTGCCGTCGTACTTTTCACGCTCCAGCAGATTGACCAGATCCACTGTGGAAAAGAAGCGCACTCGTTTGTTATGGGGCGTGATTCCGGACACAGCCAGGGCGCTGGCCAAATATGTTTTGCCGGTTCCTGGCCCGCCGATGAACACGTCATTCTGCGCGGTCTCTGTGAACTCCAAGCTGGACAGCTCTTTGACCAGACGGGCATCTGCGCTGGAAGCATTGAAGTCGAAGCCTGCCAAGTCACGATGCATGGGCAGTTTGGCCATGTTCATCTGGTGGTTCACTGAGCGTACGGCGCGATCTGCTTGTTCTTGTTGGAGCAGATGTTCGAGCAGCCACTTCGACGTCGTGGTCGAGGCTTCTCCTTGAGAAGCCAGTTCTTCCCAAGCGCCGGCCATGCCATGCAGACGCAGCTCTTTGAGTTCCGCCATTAGGTCACGCATTGCGATTCTCCTCATCGGTTGTACGGAGCCGGTCGTAGCGCGCCGTATTGGCGACAGGCGCTACCTTGAGTTGCAGGTTGGTTTCTACGGAAGGAGGTGGTGCAGTGGAGGTCAGTCGAGCTAGAACATTCAGGATGTGATCGGCGCTCAAGCTTCCCGACTCAAGCACCAGTTCTACCGCCACGAACACCGGGTCGAGACCTGTCGATTCAACGCTGGGCTAGCGCCCGATCAGGCCGAGAAAAAACTTAATGTCATGTCCGGGATTAGTTGACCACTACACTCTAGTCGGATGGCTATGCACGGGCTCGACGCCTAGCTTGGTGGGGCTTTTCCTCGCCAACATCGTGATGAGCTTGTTGGTCAGCCGCCTGATACCTCATCGAAGTACTCGATTTGAGGCTTTGACTTGTTATTGCCTGGGCGTTCTGGCTTTTTCGCAAAAAATGTCGCAGTTGTTGAGAATGACCTCGAAAAGTGAATACGCTTCAGTTTTTGGGAATATCCCGAATTAATCATCGGTGTGCTGTTGGTACCCTTAATGGGCATCATCGCAGTGCATCTAATAAGCCCCTTGATCGAAGATCGAATTTATTGAAGTTGTCACTCATTCATTTTTGTCTGAGAAATTGTCAGCCAAGGCCATTGGGTCCGGCTGATGATCAAAAAGGTGAGTCGCCATGGCTATACCCAACCAAACTTTTGCGAAACGTAAAGAGCCTGGCAGTCGCCTTGCGATGCGGTTCGTGCTACTGATCGGCGTACTTAGCTTTTTCGCCGACCTTACGCACGAGGGCTCGCGAAGCATCCTGGGCCCGTTCCTGGCCTCGATGCAGGCGAGCGCTTTTGTGGTCGGCGTAGTAACTGGTTTCGGCGAGTTGGCCGGGTATGGGCTGCGCTATTTCTCGGGACGATTTGCCGACGCAACGGGCCGATTTTGGCCCACGGCAATCACCGGTTATGTGATTCAGATGTCCGCAGTGCCTATGCTGGCGCTGACTCATAATTGGCAGAGCGCTGCCGTGTTTATAATCCTTGAGCGGATCGGCCGCGCGATTCGCATGCCGCCGCGTGACGTGATGCTCTCGTATGCGGCCAAACATATTGGTGGTTATGGGTGGACGTTTGGCATCCATGAGGCGTGTGACCAGTTCGGCGCCATGTTCGGCCCGTTACTGATGGCTATCGTACTGACCCATTACGGTAGCTATCGAATGGCCTTTGCTGTGCTGCTCGTGCCCGCAGCACTCAATTTGATTTTCGTGCTGATTGCTCGACTGATCTACCCTCGGCCGCAGGAACTGGACGAAGGCTTAGCTCAGGACGCTAGAAATAGGGGCTTTTCGCGTACTTTTTGGATTTATTTGATGGGTGCCTGCCTCGTGGCGATGGGCTTTGCAGACTACCCGCTGCTGGCTTATCACTTCGCCCACACCGATGCGATGCCCTCGCAGTGGATCGCCATTTTCTACTCAGTGGCAATGGCGGTCAGCGGTGGCTCGTCGCTGCTATTTGGTCGGTTATTTGACCGCTTTGGGTTTCGAGTGCTGGTTGTGCTCACGTTGTTCGCCTCGTTATTTGCTCCGCTCGTGTTTCTCGGAAGCTTCAAGTTGGCGCTATTGGGCGCAGCGATCTGGGGGATGGGCATGGGGGTGCACGAGTCGATCATTCCTGCGGCGGTCACACCGCTGGTGCCAAGCGAGCATCGCGCCGCTGCCTTCGGGCTTTTTACCGCTGGCTACGGCATTTTCTGGTTTATCGGCAGTGCGGTGATCGGATTTCTCTACGATCGATCAATCACTGGAACCATCGCGTTTTGCGTGGTCACCCAACTGCTCGCAATTCCCTTGTTCATATGGGTGTGGCGGCACTACCCATCTGTATCTCAGATCCCGGAGGACAAAGCGGCATAAACACCATAATCGGTGTCCGTGTTACTTGACCAGTTCAAAGCGCGCTCCTATGAGATGTTCATAGGGCTGGTTACGCCAACGCTCGAGTTTGTTGCGCGCGCTTCGTTTCAAAAATAACGCTGCCTATCAAAAGCCAAAAACAGCCGGTTAAAAATCCGGCGACAACGTCGCTCAGGTAATGAAGGCTCAAAAATATTCGACTGAAACAGATAGCGCCGATTAAAACTGCCGACCAGAAACTGGCTTCATATCGTTGTTTAAAATTCGGTAAATCCCGGGCTATTATATATCCAATAAAACCGACAACCGCAGTTGCCGCAGTTGCGTGTCCACTTGGGAAAGAGGGATTCAACTCAGTGATGCCATCCAAGAATGATGGTCTGGATCGGTCAACAGCATACTTGATGATCCAAGTAGTAATCTCCGCGCCCATGAATGTTGTCCAGAATGGGAGCAGTGCTTGGCGACGATTAAATGACCAAAGCAATGCGGACGAAACAAATACCGTCAAGCCCATTACTGCAATAGTACCAAGGGAGGTCACTTCTACGAATAATTTAACAAGCAATGGAGAGCGAAAGGGGGCGAAAAAAGAGTTTACCGTCTGGTCAAGAGTTGCGAGGCTGTCGCTGAGCAGCAGCGCACTTAGTAGCGCCACCATCAAGGCAACAATTATGGCCGCCAAAAAAAATAAAATTGTTATCGGCAGTCCGCAGAACTGGTTGGGGTTTAGTCTCCTGGCGATGTAATGAACGCGATGGAAAGGTTGTATGGTTTTTTGTTTGTTGACTGCTGTATAAGCTGATTGAATTAATATTTTTCCTTTTTTAATTGTGTATGCAGTTATATGTTGAAATATTATTCGCATTGTCAGGATCACTGCAAAACTGATCAGTAGCGTAATCAAAAGGTTTGTTTTTTCAATCATGAACTGCCCTTGTTTTTGCGGCGGACTTCAGTGGTAGTTTGTTACGGCTTTTTTAGTTTGATTCACTACGCGTGAAGGATATGTGAAATGACCAAAGCCTTTATGGCTCTCGGTGAGCGCGCGAGAGTTCTCTCGTTATCGACATGGATCCGTTCATCTCAAGGTCCCCCCTGCCGACCCACGCTCATGCTCCCCAACAGTAACCGTTGCGCTCGCATGAGCGGCCTTGAGCTAGCGAGCTAGCCTTAAATGTCAATTTGGTGCACTATAAAGTCATTGATTCGACACTTTAAATGTAACGGTCGTAATATTAGGATTGAGCAATGAAGACACAAAATTGGTTACTGCTTACGTACAAGGTCCCATCCGAGCCTGCCAAAAAACGCATCGGATTGTGGCGAAAACTCAAGGGTATGGGAGCTGTCTATCTCCAAAACGGGGTATGCCTTCTGCCTAAAAGTGACGACCACGTCCGACGGCTGAAGATGCTGGAAAACGATATTGCGGAGATGGCGGGCGAGTCGGTCATTTTGGAAACTATTGCGCTTGATCGTTCCCAAGAAG
Organism: Pseudomonas sp. PS01299; assembly: GCF_029960145.1. Lineage (NCBI taxonomy): Bacteria > Pseudomonadati > Pseudomonadota > Gammaproteobacteria > Pseudomonadales > Pseudomonadaceae > Pseudomonas > Pseudomonas sp. PS01299. The sequence continues at coordinate 6,280 of NZ_JASCPO010000057.1, forward strand.
AAAAAGTCGTGGGTCGTTTCAAGGCAGACAGAGACGAGGAGTACCAGGAGCTTTTGGATAAGTGCACTGATTTCGAAGCTGAAATTGCAAAGGAAACGGCCGCCGAGCACTTCACCTATGCCGAGTTGGAAGAAAACGACGTGGATCTGAAGAAGTTGCAGGCATGGCTCGAAAAAATTCGAAAACTCGATTTCTACGGCGCCAACTTGTTCCACGAGGCAGAGCAACGGCTACTGACCTGTGAATCGCTCCTCGATACCTACGCTCAACGGGTATTCGAGGCCCAGGATGAAAATCGCTAGCCACACTTAAAGGGGAAATCCGTGAAACTGACTGTGCTGACTTACAACACTCTGTTTGGTGGGCGAGACGGTGTCGATAATCGCCGTGCACAGGCCCAGACCGAATTGATCAACGACCTGAAGCCTGATGTATTTCTCATGCAGGAGGCTAAAGGCTTTGATCTTAACGGGAGCGCCCTGCTTTATGAGTTGGAGCAGCGTTTGGGGATGCGAGGTTTCATGGCGGCTGCACCGCGTACCGGGCAGAATGTGGTGATTTTTATTCGGTCACCTTTGCAGCCTCTGAGCTTTGAATCGGACAGTGCGCACTTTCACCATGCACTTGCCACGCTGAAAGTTTCGATACCTGGAGTTTTTCGTACACTGACATTCATCTGTGCGCACCTTTGCCCAAATGGTCCGGCCGTAAGGCGTCGAGAAGCGGCTTATCTGGCCGTTCAGGCGAACCCCGATGTCTATACGCTATTAACCGGTGACTTCAACTCATCCTCTCCCCGAGATCCTGAACCGGTCGGGTTCCACGAGTTACCCCCACATCATCGCTTCCGCTATCTCTCAGATGACTTGAGGAGCGTCGACCATTCGGTGATAGCGGGCCTCGAAGCTGCGGGATGGATCGATATCGGATACACGCTAAAGCAAAGCCAGGTACCAACAGTTCCCGCAGCTCAATTTATCGGCACTGAGTTTGCGCACATGCGATGTGACTACATGTTTGCGTCGCACGCGTTGGCAGGGTTTGCGCGGACCTATGAAGTGATACGCAGTCCTGTGACGGACATGGCATCTGATCACTACCCCGTATTGGCAACCTTCGAGATTGACTAATGATTCCTCATACGCTCGCCCAACGTTTGGGGATTAAAGCTCCTTACTACAGAGACGCCAAAATGACGAAACCGGACGAAAAATCGATTGAGGCTAGTGCCGCCGCAGAGATCGTTACATCCCCAAAACCGTCATGGCTCAACCGGACAGTGGTGGGTGCAGGATTGACCAGCGCACTGGGGGATTTTTGCTACGAAACAACGACGGTCATCCTGCCTGGTTTTCTTGCCGTATTGGGCGTGCCAGCCGCGGCACTGGGGATTATCGAAGGGGTCGCCGATGCCCTAGCGAGCTACACCAAAATGGTGTCAGGCTACATTGCCGACAAGCTGGGCCACCGCAAACTTTTGGTTGTTGTGGGTTATGGCTTGACTCCGATTGGCCAGCTATTTCTGGCACTAGCTTTGGGTTGGCCGCTGATCCTGGTAGGTCGTTTAATCTCATGGTTTGGCAAGGGATTACGAGGTCCGCTGCGTGATGCCATCGTGATCCAGGCGGTGACGCCTGAGACACGCGGGCGAGCCTTCGGCTTTCACCGAGCAATGGATACGCTGGGCGCAGTGATCGGCCCTTTACTGGGCGTTGCAATACTGGGTTGGGCCCAGACAATGTCGTGGGAAGATGCTGCGGGGCCATTTCGCTTTGTGCTGTGGCTCAGCGTGATTCCTGGAGCGCTAGCGGTACTCGCGTTCTTGACACTGGTGAAAGACCCTGAACACTCACGTAACCCCGAACTGAAGTTTTTCGCAGCACTTCGACAGTTGCCTACCCGATTCAAGCGCTATCTGGGCGCAGTGGGTGTCTTCGGCGCTGGCGATTTCTCCCACAGTTTGCTGATCCTTGCCGCAACACAGCTACTCACGCCATCAATGGGGATCGTGCCTGCGGCACAAGTTGCCGGGCTTCTTTACGTCTGGCGGAATGTGGTGCAGGTCGCCGTTTCCTATCCAATCGGCATGCTGGCAGATCGTTTCGGCTCGCTACCCATGTTGGTGGTGGGCTACGCGCTGGGCACTTTGACGGCGGTTCTTACTGTGTTGGCATTCTCGGTCGACCTGGATGGCATCGTCATGTTGACCGCTATCTTTTTCGTCGCAGGCTTGTATGTCGCAGTGCAGGAGGCGTTGGAGTCGACGGTGACAGCAGATATGGTGAGCAGTGAGACGTTGGCCATGAGCTATGGCGCGCTGGGCACTGTCAATGGCACAGCCAAGCTGATTGCCAGCACGGCAGTCGGCGTACTCTGGACTGCCATTTCGCCAATATTTGCCTTTGCTGTTGCGGCACTCTTGATGGCAGCGGGAACCCTGAAATTGGCCCGTCTCAGGAGAGCATAGCTGCGAAAAACCGTAGAACTCTCTGCACGCTAGTCGTCGAGCGGACACATACTTCTTGTGCGTGGTCCCACAAAATGGTGCTACGCTGATTTTCAGGAGATGGCATTCCTCCTTTTTAACCGCCCTGTGCTGATGATGCCTACGTAAACCCTGGACAGGGTGCGTAGTGTTGCGTCCTGTCCGCTTTACGAGGACAGGACAATGGACCTAAAGGTCTCGCCTATTTCTGGAATTCCTGATGTAGAGCAAGCTGCATGCTACATCTGCCCGCCCCATACGACTTCCGGCTCTGTGTGCGACATAGAGTCTTCTCTTGCATTTCACAGCATTATCTTTTCCGGTCAGGTTGACGCTAATAGCCATCTTGCTCAGGTGCCGCCGAGCTATTTAAGGGACCTGAACCTTGATCAGATCATTGATGATGTCATAGGCAAAGATGAATATAACCTAAGACCATTATTTTATAGCCCTCTAGATACCCTTGATAAAGTCTTGTACCGCCAAGAAGTCATGAGGGAAATTGAAGGCTCTCCCGTTCGTGCAGATATTGAGTTTTTCTCCAGCTCTATGCGTGTAATGCGAGAGCAGCTGATTCAGGCGGAAAAACTCTATTACAAGCTTCAGAAGGAACGCTACTTTTTAATCGCAGTAGAAATGTACTGTGAATCGCTTGTTTGCTTTGAGAGAAGCCTGAGCGTCTATCTGTTTACGTCGCGAGGATTAACACGACTTCAAGCCTATTTGAAAAGTTATGTTGCTTCTGAGCAATTTGTGACGCTAAAAGTGGAAGCGGAACGACTGGCGTCAAAGTTGTCGTCGATAGAGTACAACCTGTTGATAAAGGATAACCAGGTTGCCGTCAGGCATTACTCTTCTGAAATTGATTTCAGCGTTCTTATAGATAAGACATTCGCTCGGTTTCGTCAGGGAGAGGTGAAAGACTATAAGTCGAAATTTATAGAGTCGCCCAATATGGACCATGTTGAGGCCGGAATCCTAGAGCGGGTGGCTCTACTATTTCCTGACGTCTTCTTGGAACTGGAGAACTACTGCATAAAAAACCAGCGCTTTCAAGATGAACTCGTTGTGAGTTTTGATCGTGAAGTCCAGTTTTACATGAGTTACCTGGCTTATCTGTCCACTCTCAAAGTCGCAGGATTAATCTTTTGTTACCCAAAAATATTAACGAATAGTAAGGAAGTAAGTGCCGTTGGTTTTTTTGATTTGGCATTGGCAAAAAAACTGGTACGAAATGATGTAGCTGTTGTGGACAACGACTTTTACCTCAAGGGTAATGAACGGGTATTAGTTGTCTCTGGCCCCAACCAAGGCGGAAAGACCACGTTTGCCCGTGCCTTCGGGCAGGCCCATCATCTTGCCGCCCTTGGCTGCTCGGTCCCCGGCGCTCAGGCAGAACTTTATCTGTCAGATAAGATTTTCGTGCTATTTGAGAGGGAGGAAGACGTTAAGAATCTGCGAGGTAAGTTACAGGATGACTTGGTCAGGGCCCGAAGGATATTAGACGCAGCAACGTCAAAAAGCATAATAATCATCAATGAGATATTTTCCTCAACAACCGCCAGTGATGCAGAGTATCTGGGGCGGAAGGTTATGGAGCGCATATTAGATTTAGATGTGCTTTGCGTCTGCGTGACGTTTATCCATGAGTTGTCGTTTATAAGCGATAGCACAGTAAGCATGCTTAGCACTGTCGATGAGGATGATCCGTCAAAGCGAACCTTTAAGATTGTAAGGAGGCCTGTTGAGAGGTTTATGTACGCGTTGGCCATAGCCAAAAAGCATCGACTCACCTATGACCTTTTAAAGGAGCGTATCCAATCATGAAAGCGTTCCTGATGCACAGATCTCGGGATTTTGATTTAAACCAACCGCTTCCTGAAAATGAAGCAGACTTATGTCAGGATCTTGAGTTGGAAACCCTCTTCGGCACCATGGCTCAAGGCGATAAATTTCTTGGTGGTGTTGCTAAGGTAGCAGTGTTGTGCGGGTTGAACATGGAGGTGGACGAGATCATTTTTCGTCAGGATGTTCTGAAGGACTGCTTGAATAATTCCGAGGTAATTAAAAGCATTTATGCCGTCGCAGTAAAAGCTGTTGAACTTGAGAAAAGTATCTATTTAAGTATCTTCAGTCGATATCCCGTCACGATCATGCACAGATCGTTAAAGTTGCTCGGCATGCAAACAGAAATGCTGAAAAGGCTGAGGAGTATTGCCGGTGAGCATGCTGGAAAATTCAGTTCTGATGGCTTTTCATTATTTTTTGATGTCATCAAGGATGAAATTTCGGACGAATATTTTAAGGAGTTGGGGGCGCACCTTGCGGAGCTTGAATTGCCGAAAGGATTTCTTGTCAGTGCGCAGTTGGGAGCCGGTAATAGAGGTGTTAGTTATACGCTCAGGAAACCCACTAAGAGTAAAGATCCCTGGATTAAAAGGATTTTTCAGAAATCCCCTATTTCTTACACGCTCCATATTGCCGAGCGTGATGAAAATGGGGCGAGAGCGTTATCAGAGCTAAAGGATCGAGGTGCGAACCTTGTGGCGAATTCGCTCGCACAAGCAGCCGACCACGTAACCAGCTTTTTTGAGATGCTGCGTATAGAACTGGCTTTTTACATGGGATGCTTGAATTTATACGAGCAATTAATGCAGAAAAGTCGCCCTATCTGCTTCCCTGTGCCGACTGCTCCTGATCAGCGCACGCACAGGTTTGCCGGCCTCTATGACGTCTGCCTGACGCTCATCTCGCGCAGCCCGGTTACCGGAAACGATGGGGTTGCGGATGGCAAAGACTTGGTCGTGATTACAGGGGCTAATCAAGGTGGAAAGTCGACGTTTCTTCGTAGCGTTGGTATCTGCCAGCTCATGATGCAAAGCGGTATGTTCGTTCCCGCAGAAAGCTATTGCGCCAATATTTGTGATGCGCTGTTTACTCACTACAAAAGGGAGGAGGACAGCACGATGACCAGCGGCAAACTGGACGAGGAACTGAGTAGATTTAGTCATCAGGCCGACCTGATTACTTCCCACTCCATGCTGCTTTTCAACGAATCGTTCGCGGCGACCAATGAACGCGAAGGATCGGAAATTGCGCGGCAGATTACCCGGGCGCTGATTGAAAAACACGTTAAGACCTTCTTCGTTACACACCTCTATGATTTCGCCGAAAGCATCTACGCACTACGGCTGAAAAACGCCATGTTTCTTCGAGCCGAGCGGTGTGATGACGGGCGCAGGACGTTCAAACTGATCGAAGCTGCACCACAATCTACCGCTTACGGGACAGACCTCTATAACGAGATTTTTTTGAATCCTTAAAGGGCTTGGGACCGTCGCAATCGAGCATGGTCGCGACCCGGTTCCCACCACGACAAGCAAGCTAACCCTGATCGCAAGCTGGAGATGAGTATGAAGACTGCCATTCAAACCATTCACGCTAGAGAAATCCTGGACTCACGCGGTAATCCAACGATTGAGGTCGATGTCCTGCTTGCGGGTGGGGCGCAAGGACGCGCCTCTGTACCGTCGGGTGCGTCCACGGGGGTTCACGAGGCAATGGAGCTACGTGATCAAGACCGAAAACGATATCAAGGCAAGGGTGTAAGAAACACAGTCCATTCTGTGAATACCGAGATGGCGAATGCCTTGCGAGGCAAAGACGCTCTGGATCAGACCGCGATAGATCGATTGATGATTGAGCTGGATGGGACTTCGAATAAATCCCGGCTTGGCGGCAATGCCATTCTTGGGGTCAGCTTGGCCGTTGCGCGGGCAGCGGCAGTCGCCTCTGAGCAGCATTTGTTTCGCTACCTGGGCGGTGCTGATGCCAAGCGCATGCCCGTTCCGATGTTCAACATTCTCAATGGCGGTGTGCATGCCAATTGGCAAGGGCCTGACTTCCAGGAGTTCATGATCGCCCCGACCGGTGCTAGTAGCTTTGCTGAAGCCTTGCGTTGGGGAGCTGAGGTTTATCACCAGTTGAAGATGGTCTTGAAGGAGGAAGGTTATTCCACGCTGGTGGGTGATGAGGGCGGTTTTGCTCCGGCGCTAAAGCGAAACGTAGACGCGGTGGAGTTGATCCTCAGGGCCATCGAGGGTGCCGGGTATGTGCCAGGTGATCAGTTCGAAATAGCCATTGATCCGGCCTCAAGCGGCTTCTATGAAGATGGCCTTTACCACCTGCATTCCGAGGGACGAAAAGTCGGTGCCGAAGAACTCGTTGCCTTGTATTCAGATTGGGTCGACAGGTACCCGATTGCAGTACTTGAAGATGGTCTGGCCGAAGATGATTGGGCTGGCTGGAAACTTTTGAACACTGCCCTGGGCGAGCGAATAGAACTAGTAGGTGATGACCTGTTTGTCACGAACGTGGAGCGTATACAGCGCGGCATCAACGAGAAGGTCGCGAACGCTGTGCTGATCAAGCCCAATCAGATCGGCAGTCTTACTGAAACGAGAGCTGCCGTCGAGCTAGCCTATAAAGCCAACTGGGGGGCGATGGTTTCGCACCGGAGCGGGGAAACGGTTGACAGTTTCATCGCCGATTTGACCGTCGCCCTGGGCACTGGGCATCTCAAAACAGGCGCCCCCTGCCGTGGAGAACGAGTAGAAAAATACAATCAACTGTTGAGGATTGAAGAGGCACTAGGAGACTCGGCGATCTACGCCGGTCATCAAGCCTTCATTCGCTAGTACGCTCAGACCGCGCCGTCTTGTATCGGCCTCATGTCCTGAGGCTCGCGATAAGGCGACGCGGTTCCAGTAACAAGTCGAGAGCCAGTTGGACGCTTTGCACGACCAAATCAGCCCTTGTCAGGGTATTCATTGCGACACCTTCTCCTCCCATGACCGCGATCCCCAGCGCAGCTCTAGCTAACATGTGACGATCATTGCTGCCGTTACCAATGGCGACGACTCCGGCTGCACCCAGGGTGCGTAAATAGTCTTCCTTGGCGATGCCCTGGTCCTTGACGGGAAGAATCATCAGATTGATATCCAAAGGGCTGAGTTGTTCTTGTGCGGTGCCGAATGTGTCACCTGTCAGCACATGGATGGAAACCTTTGAAGACAGCGCCTGAAGCTTCTCCTGCACGCCCTCAAGCAGAGTCCCATCGAAAGCCAGCGTGCCGTTGTAATCGCACACCAAGTGTTTGAGTTCCAGCTTGCCTCGGCCTGGGATATCAATCGATAACATATTTTCCTCCGTCAAAACGGTTAAGACTCTGAAATCAACCCCGGATAACGGTGACCGCACAAGGCGCGTGGTCAATGACCTGCCTTGCCACCGAGCCCAGTAGCCAGCGTTCGAAAATAGAGTGTCCACGGTGCCCAACCACAATGTGATCAATGGCATTCGCTTCGGCATAGCGCACTATTTGTTCGGCTGGGTGACCGATGACCACTTTTATTATTGGAGGATGCTCGCTGGCATGTTGGTGGTGCTTGAGGCTTTTCAGCATATGGCTGTGATGCGCTCTTGACTGCTCAACGACCGCTTCCGTTTCAACCTCATCTCCGAATTCTGGTGGCTGACAAACGGCAACAATGTGCAAACGTGCATTGAAACGGCTGGTTAGTTCGTTGGCAAAATTCAATGCCTTTTTGGCAGCCTCCGAACCATCATAGGCAATGAGAACCTGCTGGATCATGATGTTCTCCTTCCACCTGACGCGGGCGGACATTACGGATTTGCGATTGGTACTCGAATGCAGGTGCTTACTCGTAGATGTTGAGCCACCAGCGTTCAAGGCTCTTGAACATCGGCACTGTCGTCTTTCTCCTCAGCCTTGGGTGTGGCCGGTAATAGATGTCGCGGGAGGAAAAAAGCATTGGCAATCAAGGTTGGTAAAACGGCACTGCCGATAACGGCGGCAACCAGTGCTGAGTACTGCCCCTTATCGATCAAATCATGCGACAAGCCGAACAATGCCGAGATGGTGCCGAATGTCAGTCCGGTGGACATGAGCAGTGTTGTGTACATGCCCTCCCGGCGAGGAGAGCCGTAAGCTTGGCTGAGTGGATAAACACCGATCATTTTGGTCGCCATCTTGACCAGCAATAGCAAGAGAAAGGCGGCAGGAGTCGCAATCAATGCAGGGAGCGAAACGAGGGAACCTGCGCGAATGAAATAGAAAGGCGTCAGCAACCCGAAAGTCATCGTTCGCAAGCGACGGATCAATGCATGGTTTTTACCTACCGTGCCGGCCAGGACCATGCCAATCAGATACGCGGGTAACACTGCTTCGCTGTCAGCCCAGGTTGCTAACGCGCCCAGGGAAAACAGGCACAAGATCAGAAACTTTGCTTCCAGCTCAGAGGGGCGGCCACCAAAGCGCCGGAAAAATCTTGGCGTCAGCCACGGCAGCAAGAAGGCGGCAGCAACCAATGCGGCAATAAATACGAGTGTTCTTATCGTGAATGGGGCAAAGATCAGCCCAAGGGCGATCACGGTGGCCAAGTCTGTTACGAAGCACGCAGCAAGTACGGTTTTGCCGTAGTCGCTGGTGTTGATGCCGAGTTCCAGCATCACTGCATACACAACGGCTACCGAGGTGGTAGACATCGCAATCCCAGCAAGCCAACTCGCCTGTATGCTCCAGCCAAGCCCCCAGAATGCGAGTGCAGCACATCCCAAAAAGGGCACGATGAAGCTGACCAACCCAATCGCTAAGGCTTGTTTCCACTGCTTGCGAAAGACCACTGGATCAAGTTCTGCACCGGCAAGAAATGTCAGCAGTATTGCCCCAGCACCAGAGAGAAACTTTATCCAGCTAGCGTCTCCCTGAAGGATTGCAACACCGAGCATTGCACCGATGACCAGCTGGGCGATGGTCCCGACCACTATCTCGGACAGTGCGGTTGCGATCTTCAAAAAGATCGACATTAAGGTGGCGGCTAGCGCCAACCCCAGCCATAAAGCCGCCTGCGCCCATATCTCAGTCATGACGATCACCTCTATCCGAGGTGCGAACGCGTGACGGCACCCTGACCATTGAATAGGGGTAGATCGCTTTGTCGGTTGGCTGAGCTGGGCAACCAAAGATGAGTGGATAGAAATAGGCCAGGAGCAAACACGGCAATCGAATACCATTCAGATTGCGGTCGTGCTGACGAAGGTGAGGACGGTTCATAGCATCTGCCCCTGATCATAGTCATGGACAGATAGACAGACAGAGCCTACGCGTCCACAAGGGATATATGCGTAGGCATCATTAGCCGGAGGGCGGTTTAAGGAGGAATGCCATCTCCTGCCATAACTCTAGCACTGCATTCCTTTCTTGCATGCAGGTGGTCGGATTGATCACTAGCCGTTTTTGTAGACAAAAAGGAATATGACCAGTGAGCGAGCCCATGAAATACAGTTACGGTCCTCGATAAATGTGATGTGGGTTTAATGGATCACAACTTGTTGCTTGCGCGCCGCATGAAATAGACCGGCGTGCCGCGAGAGCATGTACACCACCCTGCTGATTTTCGCAGGGCACAACTTGGCACCATCTCGATGCTGTTTGCCCCGTCCCGCGTGCTCGGCGCAGATGCTGGCCCAAATCGGCAGCGCAGTGGTTCCGACCCTATCGCCAATGCGCTCTTCCTGTCCCGCTGGCCGGCAAACGTGACTCCACACGGAGAAAGTTGAGGCCCGGGAAACAAAGCGGCAATGCCCGGTACGAACAGATCGTGCGCTATGCTGAAGAGCACACGATCGACCACATCTTCACCGGCCATTTCGGTCATTTAAGTTTCGAACGCTGGCTACTCGGCCCAACGGCGTGCCAAGAGATCGACCACGCGGCCTGTGCGGTGACGGTAATCAGCGGTTTACGCGGTGGAGGGAAGCCATGCTGCAAATCGATATTCCCGGGGTGGGACCGCTGCAGCTCAAGCACCTGATATGCGACTACAACGGCACCCTAGCGGTGGATGGCCGGCTGATTGAGGGGGTAACTGAACGCTTCGAAGTGATAGGCCGGCAGCTCTCGCTGCACGTGGTCACCGGGGATACCTTCGGCAGCGCCGAGGCCGAGTTGGCGGCGCTAGATGTCAACTTGCTAGTGCTCTCCGACACGGACCACGCGATATGCAAGGAGGATTACCTGCGTACCTTGGGTGTGCGCGGGGTGGTGGCAATCGGCAACGGTAGCAATGATCGCCACATGCTGCAGCAGTCGGCGCTGGGCATCGCGGTGATCGGTTCGGAAGGCGCGGCCTCTGTCGCCATGGTCGCGGCGGACTTGGTCGCCTTGGACATACTGTCCGCTCTGGATATGCTGACCCATCCGCAGCGTATCATCGCTAGCCTACGTTGCTGACCTTCGAGCGGAAGGAATAATTGACACGAATCATCCTGCCCGCTTCGGCGGGCGCACAGAATTGACCCTGCCCGAACTGGGCAGCGTCAGGCCGAGACGGCTACGCTATGTATCGCGGAGAGAGCAGGCAGGCAGAGGCCATTTCCACCAGCCCGCAGTCGCGCTGTGTCGTTAGCGACTACGTCCAAAAGCAGGCGCCGGGCGTCTATCTGTTGGATGAATGTCGTGATATCGCTCTCCTTCATTCGTTCGAATGCGTCCGTGGCAGGTGCACTAGGTTGCGCTTACAACTGAGGGCGCAGATAGCCGCCGGTCACGCCGTGCTTCGACAACACCCACTGCCAGAGCTGGATGTCGCGTGCGCGGAAGGCCCCGGCGCAGGACAGCAGGTAGTAGCGCCACATGCGCCTGAAGCGTTCGCCCAGGTGCGAGAAATGTGGCCAGGCGGCTTCGAATTTGGCGTGCCAGGCCATCAGTGTGCGGTCGTAATCGGCGCCGAAGTTGTGCAGGTCCTCGACCACGAAAAGGCCGTCCGCAGCGTCGCCGATTTGACCTATGGAAGGCAGGTCGCCATTGGCGAAGATGTATCTGTCGATCCAGGGATCAGGATGGCCGTGGCGACTGTTCTTGCCAATGTTGTGCAGCAGGAACAGTCCGTCATCGGCCAAGCAACGGTGGGCCACTTGCATGAACTCTCTATGGTTCTTGTGCCCGACGTGCTCGAACATGCCGACGCTGGCGATGCGGTCAAACTTTTCCGTCAGGCTCCGATAGTCCTGCAGGAGGATATCGACGGGCAGGTCACGGTAGCGGTTCCTTGCCCAGTTAGCCTGCTCTTGGGAAATGGTCACCCCTACGCACTCCACGCCGTAGTGCTGCGCGGCATAACCCATTAGGCTGCCCCAGCCACAGCCGATGTCCAGCAGTCTCATGCCGGGTTCGAGGCATAGCTTGCGGCAGATCAGCTCAAGCTTATCTTGCTGCGCCTGTTCAAGGGTGGAGGCCTTTTCCCAGTAGCCGCAGCTGTAGGTCATGCGCGAGTCGAGCATCGCCTGATAAAGATCGTTGCCCAGATCGTAGTGCTGCCTGCCCACCTGCCAGGCGCGCCTGGAGTTCTGCAGGTTCAACAGGCGGTAGCGCACGCCATGCATGAGTAGGCGTAACGGTTGTACTTCGCGATCCAGATGCGCGCTGAGCAGGCGGTGGAAGAACTTATCGAGGTGACGGGCGTCCCAGTCGCCGTCCATGTAACTTTCGCCCAAACCGAGGCTGCCCTGTGCGAGCGCACGTTCGAAGACTTGCGGACGGAGCACCTGCATGTCCCAAGGACGCAGACCGTTGATCCTAATGTCGGCCTTGTTTAGCAGCTCCGCCGCCAGTTCGCATAGTTCCGCACGCTTGCCGGTGTTCGAATCCAGCGACTGGTTTCTCGATAGCTCGCTCATGCTTGGCTCTCCGTTCCGTTGGCGGGAGCGGCATGGCAGTGGCGAGCGATTGCCTGACGCACACGCTGCTCAGCCAGGGAATCGCGGTAGAAGTCCACACGGTAGATGCAAATATTGCTGGCAAGGGTTTCGAAGCGCAGGCAGCAGTAAGCTTCCCAGGCTTCTCGTGGTTCCGAGAAAACCAGGTACCGTGCGGCACTTTCGATCAGCAGCGCCGAGAGTTTCAGGTCCTGCGCATACAGTGCATTGGCCAAATGCTCCTTTTGCTCACGAGCCAAGGCGGCGCTATCGGGATAATTGATTTTCAAAAGAGCGTGGTGTGCCGGGATCACTTGGAGAAAGTTTTCAATATCGTCGGAAACCAAGCTGATTACCGACGAAGGACACGCGGCATCATTGGATTGGGATATGTCCACTGCAACCTCCAGATATCGTTGCTCGACGTTGCCAAGCGGCATCTTCAATGCGTGCCTGGGCGTAACTTGAACGAAATGGGGTGCGAGGAGGCATGAAAATGCCTACCGCACCCGCCTTCGCGAGTTCGGTAGGCATCATCAGCTGAAGAAGTCAGCGGTTAATGGAGAATGCCATCTCCTGTTGAAACTCTAACACCAGTTTCCGGACTTGCAAGCAACCCGAGGACTCGCTGCCATAATTCTTCACAACGCCTAATACGCACTGCCTCTTTGGAGGCTCTGGTGACGATGTGTTGGGCATGGGTGACGAAAATCAAATCATCACTTAGCATGAGAATGTGCATTCCGTGCCATCGTAAATCTTAAGGAAAGTTACCCATGTCTCGTTTGGCTGAATTTCGCATGCTTGAACAAAAACTGGCTGAACAGCTCGCAGAGCTCGAGTCGATGAAAAGCGATTCCGGCCTCAAGGCCGAAATGGAGTTTGAGAGCAAACTGCGGGCGTTGCTGGGGGAGTATGGTTTCAGTCTGCAAAATATCATCAACCTACTTGACCCTCAGACGGGTCGTCGTCCCGCGGTTGTTCGCGCACCGAAGACAGTCCGCAAAGCTCGCAACGTGAAGATCTACAGAAACCCAAATTCGGGTGAGCTGATTGAAACTAAGGGCGGCAACCACCGTCAGTTGAAAGATTGGAAAACAGAGTTTGGCGCAGACGTTGTCGAGTCTTGGCGTACTCAGTAATACCGGGTTGATTACTAAGGGCCCATGTATGGGCTCTTTTCTTGGGATGGAGAACCTTGGTTCGAAGATCATTAGGAACGCGCTGCTACTACGCCGGCTAAAAAGTTCAGGTTTCTGTTTAGCAGGTGATCGGACAGAAGGGAACGCCGGAGCACATTCATGACTACGAACTCAGCTTTTCATATGGTCCCCTTTACAGGAGCAGATCTACTGGAGGGAAATGCTCTGAACGCCCTTCAAGGATACATCTCCAACCCCATGTTCGAAGAGCAGATGCACGCTCGAAATCTTTGACAAGTTCTGTCGGAATGTCCTTCAGATCCGACTTAAGCTCAAACTGAGGTTTCATGGCGTACTCAACGTCCATTCCCATTTTTCCGTGAATCAACCTCTGCATAACTTTTGTTCGTTGGGGCCAATCCAGGCTTTTCCCTCGCGTGTTCTTAGTCTGATAAACCATCGCATTCAAATGCGCTGACGCATGCACGTAGTCGCTACTGATCATCCAAACTTTCAGGTGGGGTAAAGTGCCTAGGGGCAAGATGTGCTCAATGATCCAGTCCAAGAACGGAAGTGCAATGTGCCTAGCTTGGAGCTCAACGCCAATCATTATGAGCGCATTGTGTAGCGTAAGTGCAATTTTTACAGCGGTGACACTGCGCTTTTGCTGTGTCGCCTCAAGAACCAAGCAAATCAGACAAGCTACACAGTCGAGACTGACTCGTTTTTCAAGTTTATCCAGCAGTCGTTGTGTGACGGGTTCGCGCTTTGAGTACGCGGACAATCCTGAAAATCCTGACGAAAATATTACAGCTTGTACGTCGACGCTCAGTGTTCTCATATAGGCGTCCGCATCAAGATTCTTGTGATCTACGCATCGCATTATCTCCCAGAGTGGATGTTCTAACTCTTGCGTTGAACCAGGAGCAAGAAGCTCAACGCGTTTAAGTGTTTTAGACTTCGGGGTATTTAGGTCTTTCTCGTATCCTGACCATTTGCTCCGATAATGACGAATCGTCCCATTACTATTTCGTTGAAACGATTCCTTCTCGAAATGCCGCTCCAGTGCATACGCGGAAGACAGGGACGTGCGCTGCTTCAGGCCTTCGTACCAATAGCGAACTCGCATCGTTTCGATTGGGCACCGTCGGGAATCGTTTTTTTCACAAAAAAAGTTCCGCATTTCATGTGAAAACGCCGAGAATATTTCAACTATTCTATGAAAATCAGACATCTACGACGACTCCAAAAAATCCCGTACCGTAAAAAATGTAGAAGTCTTACGGCTGGAAGGCAAGAGCCCTGTTAATTAACATGAAGCGTGACTACACAGGACAAGCCGCGTCATGCAAGAACACATCGAGATAGAGATTCTTGCCTCCGAATTGGAGGACGACCTAGTAGACCGCTACGGACTCATGCTCGGAAGTACCGCGTTGTGGCGGGAGTTGGGCTACGCGTCGCACGAGGCGTTTCGTAAAGCCAAACAACGAGGGCGAATAGAAGTGCCTTTGTTCGATGTGCCGAACCGGCGCGGATCCTTTGCTTTATCGAAAGAGGTTGCAACCTGGATTGCCAAGCAGCGCTTTGCCGCACCTCCACATCGGGCTGGGGCGATGCAAAAAGAGGCTCAATGACTTGATTGATACGATCAGCTATGGAGAAAGGAGATATCGACATGAAAGGTGACTGAACCGTTATACGGTGGTTCAGGAGCACGAAAAAGCCCGGGGTTGGCGCCCCAGGCTTTTTTTGGTTATGTCAGGTTTCGAGTCCAGGACATTGCCATTCTGTGTTCCCCCGCGTTCGGCGTCAAGCCGGCCAAACCCCGTTCATCTGTAAATTTCACACGGCGCGATTTGTGAGGCGTTCACACGCCTGTTGCAGGGAGAAACGATGAGGCTACCAGTAGAGAGACAACGCGAGGTGCTACGCCTTGCGGCCGATAACAAGCTATCCAACCGGGCCGTTGGCCGGTTAGCGAAGGTATCTCACAATACGGTTCGCACACTCCGAGATCAGTTGAAGCAAAGCGGCGAAACCTGGGAAAGTATCAGGTCACTCGACAATAAAGCGTTCACTGCCCGGCTGTGCAGCGACCTAAGAGGACCAATCAACAGGAAGGTTTGTCCGCAGTGGCTGGAAGTACACGACCAGCTTCGATTGCCTGACATGACACTGGAACTGCTGTGGCAGGAGTTTAGGGAAAAAGAGCCTTCTGGCGTCTCATATGCTCAATTCACCCGCCTCTACCGAGGTTGGCTGAATACGCAAAAGGTCAGCATGAGACAGGTACACCTACCGGGTGACAAGATGTTCGTAGACTTCTGCGGACGAACGATGCGTATAACAGACTCAGTAACAGGAGCGGTCAGCACCGCTCAAATTTTCGTTGCTACTTTGGGAGCCTCGGGATACATATTCGCGACAGCAGTCGCAAGTCAGACAACTCAAGATTGGTTACGTTGTCACGTGCGTGCATTAGAATTCTTTGAAGGGGTGCCCAGGTTTGTGGTTCCCGATAACTTGAAAGCAGCGGTGCTCAAAACGACGCGCGACCAACTTGTATTGAATCGCGCATATTCCGAACTTTCCGAGCATTACGGAATAACCATCACGCCCGCGAGGCCTCGCAAGCCCAAGGACAAATCATTGGGCGAGATTGGTGTTCAGATTGTACAGAGATTTATTCTTGCCAGACTCCGAGCACGTACATTCTTCTCACTAGATGAACTTAATGAGCAAATTACTTACTGGACTGGCGTTTTGAACGACAGAGTTACTCGAACTTATCCAAAAAGCAGGATGGTGCGTTTCCTTGAAATTGAATCTCCAGCTTTGCAGCCACTTCCTGAGAGGGGCTACAACTATAGCCAATGGATTTACCATGTTCGGGTCGGGAGCGATTATCACGTTGAATTTAACGAGCATAATTATTCAGTCCCTTATCACTTCGCCAATCAAGTTGTAGATCTGCGCGTTAATGATGAGTGGCTTGAAGTCAGCTTCCAACGGCAAATTATTAGCACACATCGGGTGGAACTCAGCCGGGGTGTCAGCACATTACGAGAACACCTGTCCCCCAGTCATGGGCAGTTCCAGGACTCTCAGCCGGAGATGTTGTTAGCTTGGGCACAAAGTATCGGTCCAGAAACCCTGTATTACGTCAAAAAAAATCTCGATGACAGAAGGGACTTCGCCACAGGGCTTCGAGCGGTGGTAGCGCTCAGACGCGACGTGCGCAAAGGCCAGATTGTATCGTCTAGATTGGAGTCGGCTTGTGCCTACGCCAACTCGCTCAACATCCTGAGTTCGGAACGGCTACGGTCAATTTTACGTAACGGGTCTGACCTGCGACCTGCGTTGAGGATTTCCACGCCGCCTATTGAGCATTCAAACATTCGCGGAGCCCAGTACTACGCCACGCAGGGAGATGAGCCGGTATGAAACAAGTATTGAACACCGCGCAAGGGTTGCTGAACCTTGGATTGAATGGAATGGCGATCGCGTATGAGCGCCAGCTCGAAGAGCCCGCTCTGCTTAAACAGCCTTTCGACACGAGACTCGGCCTGATGATGGAGGCGGAGACATCTCAGCGCGAGACCAGAAAAATTGAGCGACTACTCAAAGCAGCCAAACTCCGCGAGTCGGAAGCGACCCTCGAAAACATTGAGTTCAAAGCTAATCGAGGCCTTGATCGCAACGAAGTCATGACCTTGGGTGAATGCGAGTGGCTGCGGCGCCGGCAAAACATAATCATCACTGGCGCAACCGGTACTGGGAAAACCTGGTTGGCTTGTGCCTTTGGAAACCAGGCCTGCCGCCTTGGGTCACATACGGTTTATCGCACCGCCACAAAGTTATTCGAAGAAATATCTCTATCTTACGCGGATCACACGCTCCCAAAACTGCGCCGCCAATTGATCCGGGCCGAGCTCTTGATCATTGATGATCTTGGCATCGGCGGAATAGATGCGCAGCTTGGCCCTTTCCTTCTGGATGTCATTGATCAACAGTCTCAGAACGGCTCTTTGCTCATTACCAGCCAGTATCCGAAGGAGAAATGGTACGACTTGTTCACTGACCCAACGATTGCGGACGCTATCCTTGACCGCATCGTACACAAATCTCACGTTCTTCAGCTCAAGGGAGAATCGATGCGCAGGGTCAAAAGCCGGAAGCGCTGAGGCTCTCCCCCAACTGAAGGATCATATGGTGTTACGGCGATTTGCGATGAAGTCAATGGCACTGCGAGTGGTCAAGTCGGATGCAACTGGTCAAGTCGAATGCAAACGCTTGGTCAGATGCCATGCAACTGATTGTTCGATAGCTATATTCTCCATGGTGCCTCGCCCGAATTGGCCGTTCGGCTGCCTACCATGCATCAAAGCTGTCTTCGGGACTTTCCTTGAGCGGTTTATCAGCCTTGAGGAATAATATGTCTAGCCTAGATCTTTCAAAATTACTCGCTCAAGTTACCGAGGTTGTTGAACGCGCAGGCGCTCTGCTCTCTGAAGAGTGGAATCGTCCGGATGGACCTCGTGGTCGGGGTGACAAGGCTGTTATTGATGTCGAAATCGAACAGTTTTTGCGGCCTGAACTTCTCAGCCTGCTCAGCTGCGATTTTTGGGGTGAAGAGACGGGGCATGTCCTTACAGGGCATGCCTGGTGTTGGGTTGTAGACCCTAACGATGGCACAAGTGATTTTTTGAAGGGCTTGAAGGGATCAGCGATATCGGTTGGGCTACTGCATAACACCATCCCCGTGCTCGGGGTTGTATACGCACCAGTCACTTCTGAGGGGCGACCCGATTGCATCAGTTGGGCGGAGGGCAGACCCCATTTAATTCGCAACGGTCGATCAGTCGATGAGTGTCTCGATGATAAACAGCTTTCGAACGAAAGCATGATCATGGTCAGTGCAGCAGCGGTGAGTCACCCAGAACTCAATCGAGAACTGTGTGATCCAGGGCATTTCCATGCAATGCCATCGATCGCATACAGACTGGCAAGGGTTGCCGCAGGTGACGGAATATGCGGCGTCTCTCTCTATGCTGTTTCAGCGCATGACGTTGTGGGTGGGCATGCGCTGTTGAGAGGTGCCGGAGGCGTATTGCTGGATGAAAACGGAGTCGCCATACGCTATGCGACAGAGGCAAAAATGGCGACTGTTTCGCAACGCTGCTTTGGTGGATCACCTTCAGCATGTCGCGAATTGATAACTCGTGAATGGGGACGAGTGTTCGGAGGGACGAGCGCTAAGGATAATAAGCCGGACGGATGACCGTCAGAACGCGTCAGGACCAGGCTCGACACCAGTAAACGTGATTTCCACTGGCTCGCCTTCACGCTGCCAAGCCAGTTGATAGAGCAGCCACTGGTGTTCCCCCTCACAGCGATCTGCCACGAGCAATAGTGTCCAGCCAGCCCTCAGTAATCGATTGGCGTTTTCCTCGCTACGGGTGCTGATCAACGTTTTCGTCTGCTCGATACCCACGCTAAATGTTCCCTCACTTCAACATGATTGTTCTGAAGGCCAACCTCCAGGGTATGCCTTTCCCCCAGATTACGCTGAGACGAATTCCTCCGCCAGCCAGCCCATTTACAGCGAGAGACCAATTCAAATCCGGATGGTCACTTCGAATGCAAATGACTGGTCAAGTCGAATGCAAACAGGTGGTCAGTAGCTATGCAAACGGTTGGTCAGTAGCTATGCAAATGGGTGGTCAAGTGAGGTGCAATTTCGCAGTTGTTCAAGAATCACGGAAACCAATATCGCCTGATCCGCCCCCGGATGCGCATCGATCACCTGCGCCACCCACGCACAATCGGCTTTCTGCAGATGCTCACGCCACTCACCGGGCCACGCGTCCAGCTCATCCAGCGCCAACCACCGCGCCCCGCCCTGATTGGCATGCCCGCCGCCAATCGATTGTTCGAAACAGAACGGCGTCGCCGGTCGGGACAAGTCAATGCTGAAGATGTAGATGTCTTGAGTGGGGTGCTGCGGCGTGGGGGCGTTGTTGCGGCTGCCGATTTCGATCATGCGCGGTTCCGTCCGTGGGTGAGGCGTTACAACTTGTTTCGCAGTCTACGACGTGGTGTCGATGGGGGGAACCTTTGGCGATGAACCGGGTTGTGGCAAGTGGAAAGTTTGACTGGGTAGTCCGGGAATTGCGTTTCAGCCGCCCAGAAAAAAGGGACACCGTTGGGTGTCCCTTTTTGCGTATGGAGGCAAGCGGATCAATCAGCGCTTCATCGCTTCACACTGATTGCGCAGGTCGGAATCATGGATGCTCGAACACGTGCTGCCCTTCTTCGCCTCACAAAATGCACGCTGATCGCTGTCATGGATGCTGGAGCAGGTACTGCCTTTCTCAGCCTCACACATTGCGCGCAAATCCGAATCATGAATGCTCGAACACGTGCTGCCCTTTTTCGCCTCGCAGTAAGCACGCTGGTCGCTGTCGTGAATGCTCGAACAGGTACTGCCCTTCTCGGCTTCACAGGACGCACGCAAATCACTATCCCGAATCGAGGAGCAGGTACTGCCTTCCTGCGTGGCTTGGCAATAGTTGCGTTGATCGCTGTCACTGATGCTGGAACAACTGGCAAACGTGTAACCGCTGAACATCAACAACATCGCAAAAATCAGTTTCATCTCACATTTCCCTGGGTTGCCAGGAAGCAGCCTGGCTCTGCTTGATGCAATCACTGAGCGATTTATTGCTTCAACGTTTCATGGCTTCGCACCGGGTGCGCAGGTCATGGTCGCCAATATTTCCGCAACTGCCGCCGCCGGTCGTGGCATTGCAATAAGCTCGTTGATCATGGTCATCGATGTTCCCGCAAGAACTGCCGCCCTGCTCCGCGTTGCACCGCGCACGCAAGTCGTGATCATCGATATTTCCGCAACTGCTGCCGCTCCTTTTGACGTTGCAGTAGGCGCGCTGGTCATGGTCGTCAATGTTGCCGCAGGAACTGCCGCCTATCTCCGCGTTACACGCCGCCCGCATATCGTGATTGTCGATATTGCCGCAACTGCTGCCGCTCTCCCTGGCATTGCAATAGGCCCGCTGATCGTGGTCATCGATGTTGCCGCAACTGGCGAACGTGTAGCTGCTGAACATCAACAACATGGCGAGTAATAGTCTCATCACACACTTCCCTGGGTTGCCAGGAATCAGCCTGGCACTGCTTGATCCATTCTCAATGAGCGTCGCGACACGCCATCAAATTGACATCGCTTTTTAGGAAAGTTCCGGGGCTGGTATGTGTGATGGATTTTTTGATCTGAAAACGCTGTAGGAAATTGCTCCGTGTGATGAGGGAGCTTGTTCTTGCGGGGCTGCGAAGTGGTTCGGAACCCGGCAAGTCATTTCCTCCTGATACTCCGCAGCCCTTGATTTACCCCGCCTACGCCACCGACCGGGAGAAAATTCTCTGGCCACGAGTGGTGATTTCTCGTCCTACAGGCTGATTGCGGCAATAGGTAACAGTGCCTAAAGTGGGTCTATCGCCGAACGAATTTGGCGATAGGGTTTCGCAGCCCTAGCAAGCTAAGTCCACACCCGGCACAATGCGGCCCGGCAACTTGCCCGTGCTTCATTTTCATGGCGGTTGTGCGTGGGAGACCTTCGGGTCTGCCGGGTCTTAGCTCCTCGGTCTGCGAACCCGCGCATAACTGCCACCCAACTCGTTTCGCAGCGAATGGTGGAAAAATTTCCTGAGCTAGGTATTTACCCATGACAAGCAAGTCAACGCCGTGCAACTACACGCCAATGTCTCACCCGGCCACCGATCACCCCGTGCTGCACATCGACGCGGGCGCCCCACTACGCGACCTTCATGCCTGTGCAAGTGAACGCCTTAACGCCACTCTAAAGTACCTTGACCTCGTGGGTTGCATCCACCTGTCTGGCCACTCCGAACAAGACATAAACACCGTCATCACCGTCGCTCGAATCCTGATCCAGGATGTATGTGACGTTTTTCGTGTCGTTGAGCACCGAGGATTTAACACATCGGACTGATAATTAAAGTTGCTGAGAATAGCGATTGAGTCCCGATTGGTGCATTATTTCGACAACGTAATAGGCAGGAGCTTAAGACTCATGGAATCACCATATTTTTTCAGCAAAATCGAGAATGAAGCTATTGACCCACAGATTCTCGACGTATTTTGTAGCGTAGCTGAGGCTAGAGAACAGCAAACTTACATTATACAAAAGCCTCTTTCCGAGGAAGGTGAAGAGTACGCACACGAAAACTACTTAGTATACCTATCACCAAAAAAGAAAATTTTAATATTTGACTTTTCCGGAAGCTCAGAACTTGCATCAGAGCTCCAACAAGAATTTTTAGAAGATTTGATAGCATTCACAAAAAAATTTAAATATAACAAGATCATGGGTAGAAGTTCTGCATGGCGCGACTTGATTGAGGTTATCGAACTTCCTGCTTCCAGTTTGACCGAAACTCTCCTGATGGATGTAGTTGACCAACACATCCTCACCGCCCCCCAAGACATTAAGAAATCAGACCTCCTAATTTCTTTGTTGACTGGCAGCATCAACGACATAGAAAAAGTCAAAGCTGACATCCCCGTTAGCAATCTAGACAAGGTCAAGCAAAAAATCATGTTGTTTGATCGAGATCAAACAAGATTCATCTACAGCAGACCAGATAAAAAAGTAATCAGAATCCAAGGCCTATCTGGCACGGGCAAAACAGAGTTACTTCTTCATAAACTGAAGGAGATCTATGTAAAGGATCCGAGCGGTACTATTTTCTTTACTTGCAATAGCAAAATTTTAGCGAGCAGTTTGAGAACTAGGATTCCTGCATTTTTTAACTTCATGAAAGTTGATGAGCAAATTGAATGGGAGAAAAGACTATGGTGCACACATGCATGGGGGTCAGAAGGTGCAGCCAACTCTGGAATGTACGCATACATTTGTTCGAAATATGACGTTCCGTTTTACAATTTACAACAAGCCCCAAACCTAGAAGAGGCAGCTAGAAGAACTTTAGCTCATATAATAAAAAAATTCGGCAGCGAGGAAAGTATCCCTCCTATCCTTAGCTATATCCTCATTGACGAAAGTCAGGATTTTGGCGAAAGCTTATTTAAACTGTGCGAGGTGGCTGCGGGCAAACAACTTTATATCGCCGGTGATATTTTTCAAAGTATTTTCGACACAAGTAGAGCTCAGGCAGTAGGCAGCGATTATTTGCTTAGCAAATGCTACCGCACAGATCCTAGAACTCTAATGGCCGCGCACGCTATTGGCATGGGCCTATTTGAGAAAACTAAGCTTCAGTGGCTAGATGACGAAGAGTGGAGCGATTGCGGATACATTTATGATAAACAACCAACGCAGACTCCAGGCATACACTCCTATAGCTTAAGTAGAAAGCCTCTTCGTCGCTTCGAAGATGTTGAAAATAGCGAAAGTTTGCAAATAGTCCTGGAGGCACCTCTAGGGTCATTAGTCAATATTATGGAGATTCTCGGCGAAATTGTTGAGCAGAACCCAAGCGTGCGTCCTGATGACATAGGTGTAGTCGTTCTTAAAGACGGAAAAACGGTAGCACTTTTGGCAGACAGACTTCAGCGCGAAATATATTCTCGCTGGGGTTGGCAGCTCAACAAAGCTTATGAAACAAAGACTCCAGTCGCGGGATCCCTATTCATAAGCAATAAAAACCATGTGAAAGGTTTGGAGTTTCCATTTGTCATTTGCGTTTCAGATATAAATACAACCAGCTTAAATTTGAGAAACTCGCTTTACATGGTATTGACCAGATCTTTTTTGAAAAGTTATCTGGTTGTAAACGAGGGGAGAAACCGGACAATCTTAGATCAAATTTGCCCAGGCATTGAAACCATTCGACAGCACGACGTCATCATTGCTCAAGAGCCGACTACGGAAGAAAAAGACCGCATTCGAACAAGAATCATGAGAAACGCGCGCAAACTTTCCTACATGGATACCTTTGCTGAAGTACTTGATGAGCTGGATATTTTTCAAGAAGACACTAGGGCTAAGATGATTTCGATGGCGAGCAGCCTTCAATACGAAGATCAATACACAATCCAAGATATTGAGGAGTTTAGAATCGGTTTACGCAACTTCCTCCTCACTAATCGGCAGTTCGTGGAGCGGGGATAATGGATCTATACCGCTATAAAATGTCGAAATTCCTCAGAGATCGGATTTTTGTTCCTTGTCGAACGAAAAGCGAAATGATAATTCGGATCGCCGATGCGATCGCGGAGCTTACCTTCTCGATAGAAAGCCCCAACGATTATGACATCCTTATTGCTATCGGGAAATTTCAAAGAATTTTCTTCCTGTCCGAGCAAAAAATATTCTCCGTTCTTTTCCCTTTTTCTATTCGTCGCAGTGCAGACCCCGCGCTACCCCACTTATTCGACATGGGTGGAATTGTAATAGATAGCTACATGCTATCCAGAGCAAGTACGGCAGTAACAGACGGACTGGGAGATGAGAATAAAGATATATATGCATTTGCAGATAGCGTCATCTCATGCTTTACAGTATCTGACGTGGAGGGTGCACAAGTCGTTTCGGATGACGTCTGGAAAGTCGTTAAACGGTTGATGATGTCGGAGGAAGGCTATCTACGCTATGATAATGATCCAGAAAATTATGATGCAGTGACACATCCACTAGACCACATAGATATATTCTATTCACCATCTTGCACGTTTAAAGTCGGGCTTTCGGGAAAAATAGGACATGATCATCTTCTTGACATACTAGATCCCCGAACACGATGCAGAATTATCGGCGAATAGTACAACTCGACATTCCTGACAGAAGTAGCATGACCGATATGCTTAACATATCGGTCAACCTAATGAAGACTCTAAAAGCCTGAAAAACAACCAAAACATCCGACAGCTATTACATGATTACCAACTACCTAAAACCAAAAACTTTTCTTCCGCCCCCTATACCTAACACACTTATAGTTTGAGCACGGACCAAATAATGCACCGCCGACATCAAACGTCAGAAAAACTCAATATTTAACTTTAACAGCGCCACCCCATCGGACTCCCGAGCAATTTACACTCTAAAAAAACGAAACAATTTTTGACCTTTTCGAAAAACTTACATATCGCTTCCAATCCCCCCCCGACTCTCTTAATCTCGTCTAAAAACCATAGACAAAAATAACATTACCTTCATCACCACTTGCCCTATATCGTGAAACAGTTCTTTATAGGATCTCGCATTTGCCATGCTTTCTCTTTGACCCTAAATCAAATAAATATTCTTCTTCAAAAATTCGCCGGCGTATTCGCACTAATTATCTCTGCCTCATCCGCCCCGATATTCCGGAACTTATGCGGCAGCGTCGTCGGAAAATAATACCCATCCCCGGCATTCAACACGCTCACCTGCCCATCCACGGTCAACTCCACCGTGCCACGCGTCACCAACCCACACTCCTCGCCTTCCGAGTGAACAATCGGCTCTTCCCCCGAACTCGCGCCCGGAGCGTACTGCTCACGCAGCAAGCGCATCTGACGGCTCGACACCGAGGCGCCAATGAGCAGCAGGCGCAGGCCGTGGCGGCCCAGATCGGGTTGTTCGTTGGCGCGGAAGACGTATTGGTGTTCGCGCGGGGGCTGGTCGAAGGTGAAGAAGTCGGCCAGGGACATCGGGATGCCTTCGAGCAGCTTTTTCAGCGAGCTGACGGAAGGACTGACGCGATTCTGTTCGATCAGGGAGATGGTGGCATTGGTCACGCCGCTACGCCGGGCCAGCTCGCGCTGGGAGAGTTTGTAGCTTTCGCGTACTAGTTTGAGTCGAGAACCCGTATCCATGACAGCCTTATGTGAGTAGTACTTAAGGGTAATGGGGGTGGGTGGCGGGTGCCGCGCAAGGCGCGGATCACGTTGCTCCCGTGTCCCGGAACCGTGAAAGGCGGCTATTAAATCACGTTTGCCGGTGTTGCTCAGCAGGTTCGATGGACGGTGCGGTAAAAGTCCTTCTGGCCTTGGTAATACGGCAACTGTGGGAGCGGGCTTGCTCGCGAAAGCGCTGTGTCAGACAACATGTGCGTTGGCTGAACTGGCCCCTTCGCGAGCAAGCC
>NZ_JASCPO010000058.1:0-31564 GCF_029960145.1 Pseudomonas sp. PS01299
CGCGAAGGCGGTGTGCCAGTTAACGAATCAGATGACTGACACACCGCCTTCGCGAGCAAGCCCGCTCCCACAATGGGTTATGGGGTGGCTTCAGTGGACCCGGTATACAACCGGATAATGTCATCAATCTCCCCCGACATTTTCATCCGCAGCAACGTGCGCAGGATCCGCTGCACTGGCACCTGTGGGTCATTCCTCACGTAGCAGCCCACATGCTGCTCCTGCAGCACCGCGACGCCGTGCAGTTGCTGCCCGGGCAGCAGGCGCTGATTGAACCAGTCCAGCGTCCATTGATTGCTCACCGCATAGCGGTAGCGGCCGGCCAGGAGTTTTTCCAGTACTTGTTCCTGATTACGCGCGTCCTCGCGTTGCAGGCGATCGGCGTCGAACAGCGGTTGCAGGGTCGGATAGGTATAGCCGAGCACGGTCCCGATCGATTGGCGGGGCAGGTCGGCAGGGTCAACGCGGGGCGGCTGAGCGTCGCGGCTGATCAGCAAATCGCGCTGGAACAGCAGCGGAAGGCTCCAGATATAGTCCCCGGACTGATTCGGCAGCCACGATTGTGCGGCATAGCAGCGCACGTCGACTTCGCCGTGCTCCATGGCGTTCTGCACCCGGGCGCGCGGCAGGACGTGGAATTCGGCCGGCACGCCGACCTGCGTCGCAAGGCTGAGCATGATGTCGTGGAGGATGCCCTGGGTCGGGCGGCCGTGGTCGATCTGCACCATCGGCATCGCCCAGCTGTCGGCCACGACAAAGCGCAGCGGCGGTTCGGACGCGCTCACGCTCAGACTGATCCCCAACAAAGCTCCCAAGGCCCAACGCATACATGCTCCGATGAGTCCCGATCACGAGCGAAATTTCCCCGCCAACAGCAGCTTAGCCAGATTAGACGAGCACACCGGATGCAATTTTGCCCTTGCTCCGCTAGCATTAGCCGCTTCAGCTTCCTTCGTTGCGACGGTTTTCGATGAGTTATCAGGTTCTTGCACGTAAATGGCGTCCGCGCTCGTTCCGCGAAATGGTCGGCCAGACCCATGTGCTCAAGGCTCTGATCAATGCCTTGGACAGCCAGCGGCTGCACCACGCGTACCTGTTCACCGGTACCCGCGGGGTCGGTAAGACCACCATTGCGCGGATCATTGCCAAATGCCTGAACTGTGAGACAGGTATCACTTCGAGCCCCTGCGGCGAGTGTTCGGTGTGCCGCGAGATCGACGAAGGGCGCTTCGTCGACCTGATCGAGATCGACGCCGCGAGCCGGACCAAGGTCGAGGACACTCGCGAGCTGCTGGACAACGTGCAGTACGCGCCGAGCCGCGGGCGCTTCAAGGTCTATCTGATCGACGAAGTGCACATGCTCTCCAGCCATTCCTTCAATGCGCTGCTGAAAACCCTTGAAGAGCCGCCGCCGTACGTCAAGTTCATCCTGGCGACCACCGACCCGCAGAAACTTCCGGCAACGATTTTGTCGCGTTGCCTGCAGTTCTCGCTGAAGAACATGACGCCCGAGCGCGTGGTCGAGCATCTGACCCACGTGCTCGGCGCCGAAAACGTGCCGTTCGAAGACGACGCGCTGTGGTTGCTGGGCCGCGCCGCTGACGGCTCGATGCGTGACGCCATGAGCCTGACCGACCAGGCCATCGCCTTCGGTGAAGGCAAGGTATTGGCCGCCGATGTGCGGGCGATGCTCGGTACGCTGGATCACGGCCAGGTCTTCGACGTGCTGCACGCACTGATCGAAGGCGACGCCAAGGCGTTGCTCGAAGCCGTGCGCCACCTGGCCGAGCAAGGCCCGGACTGGAACGGCGTGCTCTCGGAAATTCTCAACGTGCTGCACCGTGTCGCCATCGCCCAGGCTTTGCCTGAAGGTGTCGACAACGGTCATGGCGACCGTGACCGCGTATTGGCATTGGCTCA
This sequence comes from Pseudomonas sp. PS01299, assembly GCF_029960145.1. Taxonomy (NCBI): domain Bacteria; kingdom Pseudomonadati; phylum Pseudomonadota; class Gammaproteobacteria; order Pseudomonadales; family Pseudomonadaceae; genus Pseudomonas; species Pseudomonas sp. PS01299. The sequence continues at coordinate 1,921 of NZ_JASCPO010000058.1, forward strand.
GGCGCTGCCGGCCGAAGACGTGCAGTTCTATTACCAGATGGGCCTGATCGGTCGCCGCGACTTGCCGCTGGCGCCGGATCCCCGTGGTGGCTTTGAAATGGTCCTGCTGCGGATGCTGGCCTTCCGGCCGGCGGATACGGCGGACGCCCCGAGGCAACCGCTAAAGCCAGTGGGGATCAGCCAGGCCACAGTTGATTCCGCAAACTCAGTGGCTGCCGCGCCCAAGCCTGCGCCGGTAGTCGCTGCGGCTGTTGCGCCTGCACCGGTGGTTGCGCCAGCGCCGGTTCCAGCGCCTGTGGTGGTGGCTGCGCCGGCACCCGCGCCAGAAGCAGAACCTGAACCGGTCGTCGCCGAAGCGCTGGTCGACCTGCCGTGGAACGACCCGGTCGAACCCGAGCCAGAACCTGAGCCGGTGCAGCAACCAGCCGTCGAGCCAGTACTGGAAACCGCCAGCGAGCAGCCCGAGTTGCCGCCGATGCCGCTGCCGACCCCGGACAGCGTGGTGCCGGATGCACCGGAGTGGGCCGCTGCGCCGATTCCCGAGCCGTCGGTCGCCGACGTCGATGCTGCCACTCCAGGCATGGACCTCGACGACGAGCCGCCGCTGGACGAAGACTACATCGAGCCGGACATGGATTCGGCCTACAGCTACCTCGACGATCTGGCCAGCGAACACACCGCCGAGCCAGCCCCGGAACCCGAGCCGGAGCCTGCGGCCGCGCCGGCCACCGGTCTGGCGTTGCAATGGCTGGAGCTGTTCCCGCAACTGCCGATCTCCGGCATGACCGGCAGCATTGCCGCCAACTGCACGCTGATCGCGGTCGATGGCGACCACTGGCTGATGCACCTGGACCCGGCGCACAGCGCGCTGTTCAACGCCACGCAACAGCGGCGCCTGAACGATGCGTTGAACCAGTTCCACGGTCGCACGCTGACCCTGACCATCGAGTTGATCAAGCCCGAGCAGGAAACCCCGGCGCAGGCCGCGTCCCGTCGCCGGGCCAACCGTCAGCGCGAGGCGGAGGAATCGATCCACGGGGATCCGTTCATCCAGCAGATGGTCCAGCAGTTCGGTGCAGTGGTGCGACACGATACTATTGAACCTGTCGACGCCTTGGTCGCCCAAGGCTAATAACTGAGGGCGTCCGGCCTCGCTGGCCGGGCGCTGTTTTGATCCAAGTACTTTTGAGGTGATTCCCATGATGAAAGGTGGCATGGCCGGCCTGATGAAGCAGGCGCAGCAGATGCAGGAAAAAATGGCCAAGATGCAGGAAGAACTGGCCAACGCCGAAGTCACCGGCAAGGCCGGTGGCGATATGGTCACCGTGGTGATGACCGGTCGTCACGACGTGAAAAGCGTCAGCATCGACCCAAGCCTGGTTGAAGGCCTGAGCGAAGACGACAAGGAAATGCTCGAAGCCGTTGTCGCCGCGGCCGTCAACGACGCCGTGCGCAAGATCGAAGCCAACAGCCAGGAAAAAATGGGCAGCATGACCGCCGGCATGAACCTGCCAGCAGGTATGAAACTGCCATTCTGATTCGCCATCGCGAGTTGGATGAGCTACACAAAATGCCAGGCATCGCGCCTGGCATTTTTGTTTCTGCCTGAGTGTCATGTGTTGGCAGAGCTGACGCTTTCGCGAGCAAGCCCGCTCCCACATTTGGAATGCGTTCTTCCTGTGGGAGCGGGCTTGCTCGCGAAGGCGTCGACTCGGACCAACTGAAGAAACATCGAACCCACCACCGCCGCCAAAGGTCTGCTCCCTATACCCCCGAATTCCCCATTCACAGGAGACGCTGACATGTCCGACCCTCTGACCCTCAACCAACGCTTCGTCCTCGCTTCACGTCCGGTGGGCGCGCCGACTCCGGAAAACTTCCGTCTGGAGCGCGAAGCGTTGCCGGATCTCGAAGACGGCCAGGTGCTGCTGAAAACCCTGTACCTGTCGCTGGACCCGTACATGCGCGGGCGCATGAGCGATGCACCGTCCTACGCCGCGCCGGTACAAATCGGCGAAGTGATGACCGGTGGCGCTGTCAGCCGTGTCGAGAATTCCCGTCATCCGAAATTCCACCAGGGCGATCTGGTGGTCGGCCTCACCGGCTGGCAAAGCCACAGCATCAGCAACGGGCGCAACATCATGCCGATTCCGTCCGGTCTGCCGAGCCCGTCGATGGCGCTCGGCGTGTTGGGCATGCCGGGGATGACCGCGTACATGGGGCTGATCGACATCGGTCAGCCGAAAGAAGGCGAGACCCTGGTGGTGGCTGCAGCGTCCGGTGCGGTCGGTTCAGTGGTCGGTCAGGTGGCGAAGATCAAGGGCCTGCGCGCCGTGGGTGTGGCCGGTGGTGCCGACAAATGCAAATACGTGGTCGAGGAACTGGGGTTTGATGCCTGCATCGATCACAGGGCGCCGGACTTTGCCGAACAACTGGCCAAGGCTTGCCCGAATGGCATCGACATCTATTACGAGAACGTCGGCGGGCATGTGTTCGATGCCGTGGTGCCGCTGCTCAACCCCAAGGCGCGGATCCCGCTGTGCGGGCTGATCGCCGGTTACAACGCCACTGAAGCGCCGCAAGGTCCGGATCGTCTGCCGATGCTGCAACGCACCCTGCTGACCAAGCGTGTACGGATTCAGGGCTTCATCGTGTTTGACGACTACGGCGACCGCCAGCCTGAGTTCATCAGCCATATGGTGCCGTGGGTGCGCGACGGCAAGGTCAAATTCCGCGAGGACGTGGTGGAAGGCCTGGAGCAGGCGCCCGAGGCGTTCATCGGTCTGCTTGAGGGGCGCAACTTCGGCAAACTGGTGGTGAAGGTCGCCCAGGACTGAGCATTTGACGCTGGCCAGAGGCGCGGGTATAAACCGCGTCTCGTTGTTTTGTCGGACTTTTTACCCATGAGCTTCAGCCCTTTGATTCGCCAACTGATCGACGCCCTGCGCACTTTGCCGGGCGTGGGTCAGAAAACCGCCCAGCGCATGGCGTTGCAGTTGCTCGAGCGTGATCGCAGCGGCGGCACGCGCCTGGCCCAGGCCTTGAGCCAGGCCATGGAAGGGGTGGGGCACTGCCGTCAGTGCCGCACGCTGACCGAAGACGATCTGTGCCCGCAGTGCGCCGACACGCGCCGCGACGACACGCTGCTGTGCGTGGTGGAAGGGCCGATGGACGTGTATGCGGTGGAGCAAACGGGTTTCCGTGGGCGCTACTTCGTGCTCAAGGGCCACCTGTCGCCGCTCGACGGTCTGGGGCCGGAAGCTATCGGTATTCCGCAGCTGATGGCGCGTATTGAAGAGGCGGGCACCTTTACCGAAGTCATCCTCGCCACCAACCCGACGGTGGAAGGTGAAGCTACTGCGCATTACATCGCTCAACTTCTGGCCAACAAAGGCTTGATCGCCTCGCGGATTGCCCACGGTGTGCCGCTGGGTGGGGAGCTGGAGTTGGTGGATGGCGGGACACTGGCGCATTCGTTTGCCGGGCGTAAGCCGATTTCCCTCTAAGTCATAGGGTGTCTGAACAGACGCCTTCGCGAGCAAGCCCGCTCCCACAGTTGATCGAGTTCATTCAGATTGAATGCGGTCGAATGTGGGAGCGGGCTTGCTCGCGAATGGCGCACCTCGGTCTGACTGATTCACACAAACCTATTGAAAACCAAGCAAGCGCTCGGTTAACGTCGGCCAACCCCTCAGTGGAGTTCGCCGATGCCTGCTTTCCAGGAATACTTCGACCCCAGCCACCAAATGGTCCGCGACAGCGTCAGACGTTTCGTCGAGCGCGAGATCCTGCCGGACATCGATGCGTGGGAAGAAGCCGAAAGCTTTCCCCGTGAGCTGTACCTGAAGGCCGGGGCGGCGGGGATTCTCGGCATCGGTTATCCCGAAGCGCTGGGTGGCAGCCACGAAGGTGACGTGTTCGCCAAGGTTGCCGCCAGCGAAGAGCTAATGCGCTGCGGCTCCGGTGGTTTGGTCGCCGGCCTCGGTTCGCTGGATATCGGCCTGCCACCGATCGTCAAATGGGCCCGGCCCGAGGTGCGCGACCGTGTCGTGCCGTCAGTGCTCAGCGGCGAGAAGATCTGCGCGTTGGCAATTACCGAACCCGGCGGCGGCTCCGACGTCGCCAACCTTCAGACCCGCGCCGTGCGTGACGGCGAATTCTACCGGGTCAGCGGCAGCAAAACCTTTATCACCAGCGGCGTGCGTGCCGATTTCTACACCGTCGCGGTGCGCACCGGAGCGCCGGGTTTCGGCGGCATCAGCCTGCTGGTGATCGAGAAGGGCACCCCAGGCTTCACCGTAGGCCGCCAGCTAAAGAAAATGGGCTGGTGGGCCTCGGACACCGCTGAGCTGTTCTTCGACGATTGCAGGGTGCCTGTGGGCAATCTGATCGGCGCCGAGAACATGGGCTTCGCCTGCATCATGGGCAATTTCCAGAGTGAACGGCTGGCGCTGGCGCTGATGGCCAACATGACCTCGCTGCTCGCGCTCGAAGAGGCGCTGAAGTGGGCGCGCGAGCGTGAGGCGTTCGGCAAACCGATCGGCAAGTTCCAGGTGATCAAGCATCGGCTGGCCGAAATGGCCACGGCGCTGGAAGTATCGCGCGAGTTTACTTACCGCCAGGCGGCGAAAATGGCGGCGGGGCAGAGCGTGATCAAGGAGATTTCCATGGCCAAGAACGTTGCCACGGATACTTCGGACCGGATTACCACCGAGGCAGTGCAGATTCTTGGCGGCCTGGGTTACATGCGCGAGAGTCTGGTGGAGCGGCTGTATCGGGATAACCGCATTCTGTCGATTGGCGGCGGGACGCGGGAGGTGATGAACGAGATCATCAGCAAGCAGATGGGGCTTTAGGTTTGCGGTGAGGCTGCCGGCCCTTTCGCGAGCAAGCCCGCTCCCACATTGGATCTGTGGCGTTCACAAATCCTCTGTGGGAGCGGGCTTGCTCGCGAAGGCGGCGGTACAGACGCCGCTTACTTGTCAGTCAAAGCAAACTGCGTCAGGCAGAAGGTAGGGATGCCCATATCTTCCAGACGCTGCGACCCACCCAGCTCCGGCAGATCGATAATCGCCGCCGCCTCATGCACCCGCGCGCCCATGCGGCGGATCAGGTTGGCCGCGGCGATCAGCGTGCCACCGGTGGCAATCAGGTCATCGAACATCACCACCGAATCGCCTTCGCACAGGCTGTCGGCGTGTACTTCGAGGAACGCTTCACCGTATTCGGTCGCATAACCCTCGGCCAACACGTCCGCCGGCAGTTTTCCCTGCTTGCGGAACAGCACCAGCGGCTTGTTCAGTTGGTAGGCCAGCACCGAACCGATCAGGAAACCGCGCGCATCCATCGCGCCGATGTGGGTGAAATCGGCTTCCACATAACGGTGGGCGAAGCTGTCCATCACCAGGCGCAGGGCCTTGGGCGACTGGAACAGCGGGGTGATGTCGCGAAAGATCACGCCCGGTTTCGGGAAGTCGATCACGGGGCGGATCAGGGATTTGATGTCGAAGGAGTCGAAGACCATCGTCGAGGTGTCCTGGCAGGGCTGCAAACGGCGCAGTATACCCGCGGCTGAAACGCTTCGCTCAACCGCGGATCGAGATCAGCCTTCGAGCGAGCCGCCGGCCAGGGCGCAGAGCTGGATCGGGTCGAGGATGTGGATCTCTTTGCCCTCGGCGGCGATCAGTTCGTTCTGCTGGAAGCGGGTGAATACCCGTGACACGGTTTCCACCGCCAGGCCCAGATAATTGCCGATTTCATTACGCGACATGCTCAAGCGGAACTGGTTGGCCGAGAACCCGCGAGCACGGAAGCGGGCCGATAGGTTGACCAGGAACGTGGCGATGCGCTCGTCGGCGGTTTTTTTCGACAGCAACAGCATCATTTGCTGGTCGTCACGGATCTCGCGGCTCATCACCCGCATCAACTGACGGCGCAGCTGCGGCAGTTGCAGGGCCAGTTCATCAAGGCGTTCGAAAGGAATTTCACAGACCGAGGTGGTCTCCAGGGCCTGGGCCGACACCGGGTGTTTCTCGGTGTCCATGCCGGACAGGCCGACCAGTTCGCTCGGCAGGTGGAAACCGGTCAGCTGTTCTTCGCCGCTGTCGCTCAGGCTGAAGGTCTTCAGCGCGCCGGAGCGTACTGCATAAACGGAATCGAAGGTGTCGCCCTGACGGAACAGGAACTCACCCTTTTTCAACGGGCGGCCACGTTTAACGATTTCGTCCAGCGCATCCATGTCTTCCAGATTCAGAGAAAGTGGCAGGCAGAGAGGGGCCAGGCTGCAATCCTTGCAATGGGCCTGGTTGTGAGCGCGCAGTTTGACTGGCTCGGACATTTCTTAAATCCTTGTGGGAAAACACACATAAGACGTAAGGGTAACCCACGGGGGGACATTCAGGCCAGCCTGTGGCGAGTTTGTCCCGCGGGCGTAAAGCCGCAGGGCAAGTGGCCGATAAAGGGGTATCACCACGCATGCAAGGAATCGCTTCGATGGCCGCCATTGACACGCTGAACCCCGGTAATAGCGGCGTTGCGTCTGTGCCGAGCACCGCCAGGACGGGCACCGACAGCGAGCAGAATGCCGCCTCTGCGCCGTTGGCAACCCCGACCTTGGTCGAGGGCGTCAAAGTGTCGCTGTCCGGCGCCTCCATCGAAAAATCCTTCAGCGTCAGTGGTGAGAACAGCGACATCGAAGACAGCGGCTTGCCCGAGAACGTCCAGCAGTTGCTGAAGATGATCCGCAAACTGCAAAAAGAGATCGCCGAGAAGAAAGCCCGGATGGCGGCCGTCATGTCCGACAGAACACTGACCAACGAAGCCAAGGTCAATATGCTCGCCGCGCTGCGCGGTGCCATCGCCGCCCTGAATACCGGGCTGATCAGTGCCAATCTGGCCCTGTCCAAAGTCATGGATCAGTCCGGCCTCACCTCCGAGCAGAACCTCAAACTCGGCTCACTGCTGACGAAAAACTAGATCACCCGCGAGAAGCGCTGGCGGTTCTGCTGTTCCAGATACGCGTCGAACACCATGCACACCGAACGCACCAGCAGACGCCCGGCCGGCAACACCTCGATGCGCTCGCGTTCCAGCGTGATCAATCCATCGTTGGCCATGCCTTGCAGTTGCGGCCACAGCTCGCCGAAATAGCCCTGAAAATCGATGTTGAACGCTTGCTCGATTTCGGCGAATTCCAGGCTGAAATTGCAGATCAGTTGCTGGATCACCGCACGCCGCAGGCGATCGTCGGCATTGCACACCAGGCCACGGCTGGTTGCCAGTTGCGCGGCGGCGAGGGTGTTCTGGTACTGGTTCAGATCGCTGTTGTTCTGGCAGTAGAGGTCGCCGATCTGGCTGATCGCCGACACCCCAAGACCAATCAGGTCGCAATGGCCGTGAGTGGTGTAGCCCTGAAAGTTGCGCTGCAGGGTCTGTTCTTCCTGAGCGATTGCCAGCTCATCGTCGGGCAGCGCGAAGTGGTCCATGCCGATGTAGCGGTAGCCGGCGGCGGTCAGTTGTTCGATGGTGCGCTGGAGCATTTCCAGTTTTTGCGCAGGGCTTGGCAGTTCGTGGCTGTTGATCCGCCGCTGCGGCATGAAGCGCTCCGGCAAGTGCGCGTAGTTGAACACCGAGAGCCGGTCCGGTTGCAGGCTGATGACTTCCTCGACAGTGCGCGCGAAGTTTTCCGGGGTCTGCTTGGGCAGGCCATAGATCAAGTCGATGTTGATCGAGCGAAATTGCAGGGTGCGCGCCGCGTCGATGACTGCGCGGGTCTCCTCAAGGCTTTGCAGGCGATTGACCGCGCGCTGTACCGCCGGATCAAGGTCTTGCAGGCCGATGCTGACCCGATTGAAGCCGAGTTCGCGCAGCAGGCCCATGGTCGACCAGTCGGCCTCGCGTGGGTCGATCTCGATGCCGTAGTCGCCGGAATCGTCATCCAGCAGATTGAAGTGTTTGCGCAGATGCGCCATCAGCTGACGCAGTTCGTCATGGCTGAGAAAGGTCGGGGTGCCGCCGCCGAAGTGCAATTGCTCGACTTTCTGCGCCGGCTCCAGATGGCAGGCGATCAACTGGATTTCCTGCTCCAGGCGCTGCAGATACGGCTGTGCCCGCCCGCGATCCTTGGTGATGACTTTGTTGCAGGCGCAGTAGTAGCAAATGTTCGCGCAGAACGGCACGTGCACATAAAGAGACAACGGGCGCAGCGCCTTGCGGCTGTCGCGCAGGGCGTGGAACAGGTCGAAGGTGCCGACCTGGCTGTTGAATTGCACGGCCGTCGGATACGAGGTGTAGCGCGGCCCCGCCAGGTCGTAGCGGCGGATCAGATCAGTGTCCCAACGAATGGCGTCGAGCATGCGGGCATTCCCCCGGATAGGCTGGCAGTGTGGCGAGTCTATCGGGGTGCGGCGACGGGGCTGTTGATTTGCATCAACGGCGGATTGGTAGTGACTGCTTTTGTGGCGAGGGGATTTATTGTGGTGAGGGGATTTATCCCCGATCGACTGCGAAGCAGTCGTAAAGCCTATGTGCGCGGTGTCACTGGAGGAATGCCGGGGTGCGCTTCGCACACCATCGGGGATAAATCCCCTCACCACAATGAATCTTCTCAGGGCTGTGGCCGGGTCAGTGACCCATCAACCAATGTTGGTGAGGGCCCGGAAGCGTCCAGATCCCGAACACAATCACCAACAACCCCCCGGCCATGCGCACGCTGCGTTTGCGCAGCAACGCGGTTACACGTTCGGCCGCCAGCCCGGTCGCCAGCAGCACCGGCCATGTGCCCAGCCCGAACGCCAGCATCAACAGCGCACTGTCCAGCGCATTGCCCTGGCTCGCCGACCACAGCAGCGTGCTGTAAACCAGTCCGCACGGCAGCCAGCCCCATAGCGCGCCGAGCAATAACGCACGGGGCAGTGTCGACACCGGCAGCAATCGATTGGCCACCGGCTGAATGTAACGCCACAAACCACGACCAAGACTTTCGATGCGGGTCAGGCCGCTCCACCAGCCGGCCAGATACAGGCCCATGGCGATCAGCAGCAGTCCGGCGAGGATGCGCATGACCATCGCCGCCGGGCTGTTCGCCACCGCCCAACCGGCGAGGCCGATCAGCAAACCGGCGGTCGCGTAACTGAGGATCCGTCCGAGGTTGTACGCCAGCAGCAGACGAAAGCGTCGGCTGCGCTGTTCCTTGGGGATCGCCAGGGTCAGCGCGCCCATCAGGCCGCCGCACATCCCCAGGCAATGCCCGCCACCGAGCAGGCCGAGGATCAGCGCGGAAACCAGCAGCGGCGCCAGCTCAAGCATGGGGTGGCGCCTTGTCCTGCGGTTTGTCGGTTTTGGCTTCGTCCACGGCGGCGGTGTGGTTCGGGTCCTGATCATCGAACAGGATGCTGTGGGCCGGACCATCGAGGTCGTCGTACTGCCCGCTGTCCACCGCCCAGAAGAAGATGTACACGGCGATGGCCACGATCAGCAGGGCGGCCGGGATCATCACGTAAAGAGCTGGCATCGGTACTCCAGGCCCGCGCGGCTCAGGCCGGCAACGGGCGGGTTTCTGAACGGGTGCCGGCGACCGGCGCGCTCGGCAGGCGAGTCAGGCGCAGGGCGTTGAGCACCACGGTCAATGAACTGATCGACATGCCGACCGCAGCCCACACCGGGGTGATCCAGCCGAGGGCGGCGAACGGCAACATGAGGCCATTGTACAGCGCCGCCCACAGCAGGTTCTCGATGATTACCCGACGGGTTCTGCGCGCTAAGGTAAAGGCTTGCACCAGCGCGTCGAGGCGGTTGGACAGCAGCACCGCGTCGGCGCTGGTTTTCGCCAGATCGGTGGCCGAACCCATGGCCACGCTGATGTCGGCAGCAGCCAGCACCGGCACGTCGTTCACACCATCGCCGAGCATCAAGACCTTGCGTCCTTCTTGATGAAGCTGTTGCAGCACCTGCAATTTGTCGTCCGGACGCAGACCGCCACGGGCCTCGTCGATACCCAGTTCGGCGGCGACGCTGGCGACCATCGGCGAGCTGTCGCCGGACAACAGCAGCGTGCGCCAGCCACGGGCCTTGCAGGCGGCGAGCAGGGCGGGCGCATCGTCGCGCAGGCGGTCGTCGAGAACGAACCACGCCAGTGCTGCCGAGTCATCGCCGAGCAGCAGCCACTGACCCGGTTCATCCGGCATCGCCGGCAGCGGCGAACCGCTGAGGGCGCAGACAAATTCTGCCTGACCGATGCGCAAACGCTGTGTGCCAACCAGCCCTTCGAGGCCAAGTCCCGGCGTGCTGTGCACTTCTTCAGCCGCCAGTGGCGCACGACCGAAGGCGCGGGCAATCGGGTGTTCCGAACGATTTTCCAATGCGGCGGCAAGGCTCAGGCACTGGTCGCTGTTCAGCGTGCCCAGTGGACGGATCGAACGCAAAACCAGCCGCCCCTCGGTGAGGGTGCCGGTCTTGTCGAAGATCACCGTGTCAATCTGGTTCAGGCCTTCCAGTACATGGCCGCGCGTCAGCAACAGGCCGAGTTTGTGCAGGGTGCCAGTGGCGGCGGTCAACGCCGTCGGGGTTGCCAGCGACAGCGCGCAAGGGCAGGTCGCCACCAGCATCGCCAGCACGATCCAGAACGCCCGCGACGAGTCCAGCTCCCACCACAACAGGCCGATGGCCGCCGCGGCAATCAGCGACAGCAGCAGAAACCATTGCGCCGCCCGGTCGGCGATTTCCGCCAGCCGGGGTTTCTCCGCCTGGGCGCGATCGAGCAGGCGGACGATGGCTGACAAGCGCGTGTCCTGACCCAGTGCCAGTACCTCGACGGTGAGTGCGCCTTCGACATTCAGCGTACCGGCGGTGACCGCCTCACCCAGCGTGCGCGGTTGCGGCAGGTATTCACCGGTCAGCAGCGATTCGTCGATGCTCGACTGGCCCTCGAGGATCTTGCCATCCGCCGGCAGGATCGAACCCGGTTGCACCAGCACCCGATCGCCAAGGCGCAATTCGCTGAGCAGAATGCGTTCGCTCTGGCCATCGGCGTCGAGGCGCAGGCACGAGGCCGGCAACAGGTTCACAAGCTGCGCGGTGGCCGCGGCGGTGCGTTCGCGGGCGCGGCGTTCCAGATAGCGCCCGGCGAGGAGAAACAGCGCGAACATCCCGACCGCATCGAAATACAGCTCACCGACGCCGGTGATCGAGGTCCAGATCCCGGCAATGTAGGCGCTGCCGATCGCCAGCGACACCGAGACGTCCATGGTCAGGTGGCGGGTGCGCAGATCGCGCATCGCGCCTTTGAAGAACGGCGCGCAGCTGTAGAACACGATCGGTGTGGTCAGGAACAGTGCGACCCAGCGCAGGATCGTGTGCAGTTCGGGGCTGAGGTCGATGTTGAATTCCGGCCAGGTCGCCATGGTCGCCATCATTGCCTGAAACCACAGCAGCCCGGCGACACCGAGCTGACGCAACGCGAGACGGTTTTCGCTGGCCAGTTGCTCGCTGGCGCGGTCGGCCTGATAGGGGTGGGCGGCGTAACCGATGTGGCGCAGCTCGGCGAGGATCTGGCTCAGCGGCAATTGCCCGTCGGCCCATTGCACATGCAAGCGATGGTTGGACAGATTGAGCCGCGCCTCGGCCACTGCCGGCAGGCTGCGCAGGTGTTTCTCGATCAGCCAGCCGCAGGCGGCGCAACTGATGCCTTCCATCAACAGGGTGGTTTCGGCGAGTTCGCCCGCGTGACGGACGAAGGGTTGTTGCACGTCGGCGCGGTCGTACAGCGCCAGTTCATCGGTCAATTGCACCGGCAAGGCTTCGGGGTTGGCCGAGGCTTCGCTGCGATGCTGGTAATAGCTTTCCAGGCCACCGGCGACGATGGCTTCGGCCACGGCCTGACAGCCGGGGCAGCAGAACTCGCGGGACTCCCCGAGCACGACGGCGGTGAAGCGGCTGCCCGACGGGACGGGCAGAGCGCAGTGGTAGCAGGGGAGTGGGGTGGTCATGGCATCGTTGAGGGGGTAAGCCCTTGCATTGGGGTTGTCCGCTTGCCCTCACCCCAGCCCTCTCCCGGAGGGAGAGGGAGCCGATTGATGGAGGCCGGAAAAGAGGTGCATCCACGGATATCGTCACTGCCATACACAAGGCATGCGAGCCCCTCACCCTAACCCTCTCCCTCCGGGAGAGGGTTAGGGTGAGGGGCTTCTGCAGTTTATTTATTTATCCAGGTCTTCGGCGCCCTGCAGCGGTTCGTCACCGAGCAGCAGATCCTTGTCGTGGCTGACCTGTTCCTCTTCGAACATGCGCCACACGTGGTCGTCCTGCGTGCCCAGCAATTCGACAAAACGCCGGCCTTCGACCTTGTCGCCCAACTGACCGATGTAACGGCCGGCTTCGGTTTCGCTGCGGGTCAGGACGATCTTGCGATCCTTCTCCGGCTGGGTCGGCGAGATCAGGTTCAGTTCCAGGGTTTTCGGCTGGCTGTTACCGCTCAGGCGCAGGTCGACCTCGCCGGTGAGTTCATCCAGATGGACGTTGGCGCGCATCTTCAGATCCTGCGCCAGCAGTTCACGGTCCAGCGAGCGGTTGATGCCTTTGCCGGCCTCGTAGTAGTTGTCGTTGACCAGGTTGTCCGGGTTGTTCACCGCGATGGTCACCATCGACAGGGTCAAGGTCACCGAACAGGCCAGAATTCCGATGATGATCCACGGCCAAAGGTGCTTGTACCAAGGACTGGCGGCGTTTGCTGCGGGCATGTTCAGTTCTCTCAACGGGTTTGTGGGCCGATGAATCGGCTCTTGGCTTCAACGTGGACGCTATCATCGTCGGCATCCTTGAGGATGAATTTCACCTCGTTGGTGCTCGACGGCAATTGTTCCGGTGCGCTCGACAACTCCACCGGCATGCTGAAGATTTCGCCGGCCGGCACCTTGATCTCGCGTTTGCCTTGCAGGCGCAGATCCGGCAGACCGGCGGCTTCCAGCACGTAGGTGTGGTCGCGCTGATCCTTGTTCATGATCTTCAGGCTGTAGACGTTTTCGATCCGGCCCTCGGCGTTCTCGCGGTACAGCACGCGGTCCTTGCTGACGTCGAAGCCGACCAGCGAGCGCATGAAGAACGCCGTCACCAGCAGGCTGATCATCGCCAGCAACACCACCGCATAGCCGATCAGGCGTGGCCGCAGTTTATGGGTTTTCTGGCCGGAGAGGTTGTGTTCGGTGGTGTAGCTGATGAGGCCGCGCGGGTAGTCCATCTTGTCCATGATCGCGTCGCAGGCGTCGATGCACGCGGCGCAACCGATGCATTCGATCTGCAGGCCGTCACGGATGTCGATACCGGTCGGGCACACCTGAACGCACATGGTGCAATCGATGCAGTCGCCCAGACCCATGGCCTTGTAGTCGACACCTTTCTTGCGCGGGCCACGGCTTTCGCCGCGACGCGGGTCGTAGGAAACAATCAGGGTGTCCTTGTCGAACATCACGCTCTGGAAACGTGCGTAGGGGCACATGTAGATGCACACCTGCTCTCGCAGCCAGCCGGCGTTGCCGTAGGTGGCGAGGGTGAAGAAACCGACCCAGAAATACGACCAGCCATCGGCCTGGCCGGTGAAGAACTCGATCACCAGTTCGCGGATCGGCGAAAAGTAGCCGACGAAGGTCATGCCGGTGACGAAGCCGATCAGCAGCCACAATGAATGCTTGGCGAGCTTGCGCAGAAATTTGTTGCCGGTCATCGGCGCTTTATCGAGCTTGATCCGCTGGTTGCGGTCGCCTTCGGTGACCTTCTCGCACCACATGAAAATCCACGTCCACACGCTTTGCGGACAGGTGTAGCCGCACCAGACGCGGCCGGCGTAAACGGTGATGAAGAACAGGCCGAACGCCGCAATGATCAGCAGCCCCGACAGCAGGATGAAGTCCTGCGGCCAGAAGGTCGCACCAAAGATGAAGAACTTGCGTTCCGGCAGGTTCCACCACACCGCCTGATGCCCGCCCCAGTTCAGCCACACCGTACCGAAATACAACAGGAACAGCGCGGCGCCGCCCATCATCCGCAGATTGCGGAACAGGCCGGTGAAAGCACGGGTGTAGATTTTTTCTCGAGAGGCGTAAAGATCGACGCTGTTGTTCGCGTTTTTGCTCGGTGGTGTGACGTCGTGTACCGGAATCTGGTTGCTCATCATTGCATCCCACGGCAGTGGACAAATGCCTCGGTCGATACGTGCCGACCGCGGTCAGAAAGGGGTGTCGCAGTGGCGCAATGATACGCCTGTCGCTCTAACTCAAGGGTGCGACCTTTGGTCGCGTTGGGGAAAAAGCATTATTGGTGTAGCGAATGCAGAAAAGCCTGATGCAGATCAATTGACTTGTTGAGTATGGACGGTTTTGGAGTGGCGGCTAATTCAATGTTCCCATGGGTTGATCAGGGCGACGCCGCTCGAGCGGAAATCACCGACATTGCGGGTGACCACCGTGAGTCCATGCACCAGGGCCGTGGCAGCGATCAATGCATCGCTTTCATTGGCCTGGTCGGGTACATGCAGGCTGGCACAACGCAGTGCCACCGCGGCATCGACCGGCAGGATTCGGGCTTCGAATGCCGGAATGACGTGACGCGTCAGCCAACTGCGCAACAGCTTTCCTTGAGCAGGATCACGCCGTTCCATTCGCAGTACTCCGGTTTCCAGTTCTTTCAAAGTAATGGCGGAAATGTACAGGCGCGGGGCGATGACGCCTTTGGCCCAACTGACGACATTGGCATCGGCCTGCGGCTTGCGAAGTTCGGAAATCACATTGGTGTCGAGTAAATACATCAGGACAGATCCACGGGACGATGAATGATGACTGCGCGCTCGGTTTCGAAATCGATGTCGGCAGCCTCCGGCATGACCAACAAATCGACAATGCTCGTGTTTGCGCCGCTCAGTTTCTGATATTCCTCAATGCTCAACAGGACATGAGAGGCCTTGCCACGGTCGGTGATGATCACTGGACCCAGACGCGCAGCCTTTTTGGCGCTGCTGGTGTCCTGATTGAATTCACGGCTGGAGATGGTGGTGATTGCCATCATGGTTGACCTCTCGCAATACAGATGTAGCAACGTTACTACTTCGCCTTGGGGGCGGCAATCGAGGAAGACAGGACTCAGCCGTCCGTTGGTCGGTCC
The DNA here is from genome assembly GCF_029960145.1 of Pseudomonas sp. PS01299. Taxonomy (NCBI): domain Bacteria; kingdom Pseudomonadati; phylum Pseudomonadota; class Gammaproteobacteria; order Pseudomonadales; family Pseudomonadaceae; genus Pseudomonas; species Pseudomonas sp. PS01299. The sequence continues at coordinate 17,068 of NZ_JASCPO010000058.1, forward strand.
GTGGCAGACATCAGTCGAGCCAGCCTCGCACAAGGCGCAGACCGGCTCGGATTGATTCAGACGTGGCGTCAAGACTCAGGGAAGTCTGCCGCCGCCCAGGCTCTCGAGACTGCCGGTATTTCTGTGGGGCTTTGTGGTGCTTCTGGAGTCGGGTTGCAACGGATTACCCAGTGTCACGGCAATCGATTCCACGGGGTGGTTCGATGGATCGATTGCCTGATCGTTGTCTATGAGTTTCTGATCAACCGGGAGAGGGTTTTTGCTGTCATTCAACATAGCGGCTTCATCCTTGAAGTGGCTCCGATGAGGGTCAACGGGCTGTGGACGACCCTACAGAGCATAGCGAATCGAGTCCATCAGGCATGTGTCTCAAAGTATTAATTTCGAAGGCGATTTTAATATTCCAGAAATATCATTAGTTAATTAATGGGTTTTGTTTTCTTGTTTTTTTCGAATAGCTTATTGGCTGTTGTGCAGCGTGTTAGTTGCATGTTCATGTTTTGAAATTTAACGGAATAATGGAGTGTTATGAAAATCAAGGAAGTTAAAAATCTTTTCGCTTGTCTGTGTCTGGTGTCCCTGACTTCTCTCGCCAGTGCCAATGAAGGTATGCCGCAGCACATGGTATTTGCATCAGACCCGCAATACCCGTGGACAGAAAAGTCGGACAGTGGCGAGGATGAATCGAGCGCGGATTTCGAAAAACGCGCGAAGTGGCTGGTGGAAACCCAGTTCGCGAGCATTGCCCAGTTCCGTACCGAGATGGGCGGGCAGGCTGCCGTGCCATTGATGATCAACGGTGACATGACCGCGTTTGGCCACGGCTGGCAGCGCTCTTTCATCGGTTCGATGCTGAAGAAACACTTTGGCGATCACGTGCTCTACGGATTGGGCAATCACGACTACCAGAACAACGTGAATGACTGTTTCAGTGAAAGTTGCGCAGCGGGCAGTATTGTTGATTACCGTGATCATCATGTCGGTAAAGTCGATGAATTTGATCTGGAAGTCACCGGCAGCTTTGTGAATAAACACTATCTGGGTAGTCTGGCTTATTCAAAGAATATGGGTGAAGTGCATCTGGTGCAGTTGAACAATGAACCCACTTATGCGGTGAAGATTTCTCACGCGTTGAATCCGACCACATTCGATATCACGGCGTCGCTGGACTGGCTGGAAAATGATTTGCGAATAGCGCGAGCGCAGGGCTACGCGATCATTATCAACATGCACAAGCCCTATGAGTGGAAAGGCAGTTGGGATCAAGAGAAGCGCTTTCGCGAAATGATTGAAAAGTATCAGGTGACGGCGATGTTCGCCGGCCACTTCCACGACGAGGGTGGTAGCCAGACCTATATGGGGAGCGTGCCGATGTTTCTCAGCGGTTCAGCTTCTCAGCAGACGTACCTGACCGCCACTTTTTCCAAGGATCGCAAGCAATTGGAGGTGAGTCTGGTCGAGGACAATCAGTGGCGCAAACGTACGCCGGTGGCCACCGTGCCGGTGAAGTCGATCTGGGCCAGTAACCCATAAAAAATCCCCCGCCAGAGCACTGGCGGGGGATTCTTCATTACATCAAGCCCTGGCCTTATTGCGCCTCGGCCTCCGGCGCTTTTTCACCGTGGGACAGGCTGTAAACGTAAGCCGCCAGCAGGTGGACCTTGTCGTTGCCTTGCAGTTGTTCCTGCGCAGGCATCTGGCCCTGACGGCCGTAACGGATGGTCTGCTGCAGTTGCGCGAAGCTCGAACCGTAGATGAACGCGGCCGGGTGGGTCAGGTTAGGCGCGCCCATCGCCGGGGTGCCTTTGCCTTCCGGACCGTGGCAGGCCACGCAGTTGGCGGCGAACAGTTTCTGGCCGTTGGCCGGGTCAGCCTTGGTGCCTTCCGGCAGTTTGCGGCCATCGAGCTGGGTCACCACGAAGGCTGCGACATCGGCTACGCCTTGTTCGCCAATGACTTCGGCCCAGGCCGGCATCACCGCGTGTCGACCGCCCATGATGGTGGTCTTGATGGTTTCCGGCTCGCCGCCCCAGCGCCAGTCGGCGTCGGTCAGGTTCGGGAAGCCATAGGCGCCCTTGGCGTCGGAACCGTGGCATACCGAACAGTTGGAGGCGAACAGACGGCCGCCCATCTTCAGTGCTTGCGGATCCTTGGCCACTTCCTCGATCGGCATCGCCGCGAACTTGGCGAAGATCGGACCGAACTTGGCGTCCGAGCGGGCCATTTCCTTTTCCCACTCATGCACGCCGGTCCAGCCGGTCTGGCCGTTGGCGAACGCGGTCTGCTTGTCGTTATCGAGGTAGTTGTAGCCCGGCAGCAGGCCTTTCCAGTTGCCCAGGCCCGGGTACAGCACCAGATAACCCAGGGCAAACACGATGGTGCCCACGAACAGCATGAACCACCATTTCGGCAGTGGGTTGTCGTACTCCTCGATCCCGTCGAAGGAGTGGCCGACCGTTTCGTCCGTCTGTTCGCTGCGCTGGCCCTTGCGGGTCGACAGCAGCAGCCAGGTCAGGGCGAAGATCGTACCGAGACTGAGGACTGTGACGTACAGACTCCAGAACGTAGTCATTCTTTGTTACTCCTAGAAGCTTGCTCGACGTGCTTGATGGCTTCGGGATCATCCGCAAAAGGCAGCAAGGTTGCGTCTTCAAACTCCGACTTGCGCTTGGGGCTGAATACCCACAACGCCAAACCGATGAAGGCCACCATCACGACGACGGTGCCCAGGCCGCGAATCATCCCGATATCCATGAAGAATCACCGTTTGCTTTTGATGATGGTGCCCAGGCCCTGAAGGTAGGCCACCAGCGCGTCCATTTCGGTTTTGCCCTTCACGGCATCTTTTGCACCGGCGATGTCTTCGTCGGTGTAAGGGACGCCGAGCGTGCGCAACACTTCCATTTTCTTGGCCGTGTCTTTGCCGTCGAGCTTGTTTTCCACGAGGAACGGGTAAGCCGGCATTTTCGACTCAGGTACCACGTTGCGCGGGTTGTACAGGTGCGCACGCTGCCAGTCATCGGAGTAACGACCGCCCACGCGAGCCAGATCCGGGCCGGTACGTTTGGAACCCCACAGGAACGGGTGGTCCCAGACGCTTTCACCGGCGACCGAGTAGTGGCCGTAGCGTTCGGTTTCAGCGCGGAACGGACGGATCATCTGCGAGTGGCAGCCGACACAACCGTTGGCGATGTAGACGTCGCGGCCTTCCAGTTCCAATGCCGAACGCGGCTTCATGCCCTCGACCGGCTTGTTAGTGACGTCCTGGAAGAACAGCGGAACGATCTGGGTCAGGCCGCCAATGCTGACGGCAATGACCATGAAGAAGGCCAGCAGGCCAATGTTCTTCTCGACAGCTTCATGCTTCATCAGTGAGCTCCAACAACAGCGATCTGGGCGGCGGCTTCGGCTTCAGCCGCGTTCGAGGCGCGCACGGTGCGCCAGACGTTGTAAGCCATCAGGAACATGCCGCTGGCGAAGAAAGCACCGCCCAGGGCACGAACGATGTAGCCCGGGTGGCTGGCCTGCAGCGCTTCGACGAACGAGTAGGTGAGGGTGCCGTCATCGTTGATTGCACGCCACATCAGGCCCTGAGTGATGCCGTTGACCCACATCGAGGCGATGTACAGCACGGTACCGATGGTTGCGAGCCAGAAGTGCGCGTTGATCAGGCCGACGCTGTGCATCTGCGCACGACCGAACAGTTTCGGGATCATGTGGTAGATCGCGCCGATCGAAATCATCGCCACCCAGCCCAAAGCCCCGGCGTGGACGTGGCCGATGGTCCAGTCGGTGTAGTGCGAGAGCGAGTTGACGGTCTTGATCGCCATCATCGGACCTTCGAAGGTCGACATGCCGTAGAACGCCAGGGAAACCACGAGGAAGCGCAGGATCGGGTCGGTGCGCAGCTTATGCCAGGCGCCCGAGAGGGTCATCATGCCGTTGATCATGCCGCCCCAGCTTGGCGCCAGGAGGATGATCGACATCGCCATGCCCAGCGATTGTGCCCAATCCGGCAGTGCGGTGTAGTGCAGGTGGTGCGGGCCGGCCCAGATGTACAGGGTGATCAGCGCCCAGAAGTGCACGATCGACAGGCGATAGGAGTAGATCGGACGTTCGGCCTGTTTCGGCACGAAGTAGTACATCATCCCGAGGAAGCCGGTGGTCAGGAAGAAGCCCACGGCGTTGTGGCCGTACCACCACTGGATCATCGCGTCGGTCGCACCGGCATAGGCCGAGTAGGACTTGAACAAGCTCACGGGCAAGGACGCGTGGTTGACGATGTGCAGCATCGCGGTCACGACGATGAATGCGCCGTAGAACCAGTTACCGACATAGATGTGCTTGGTCTTGCGCTTGGTGATGGTGCCGAAGAACACCAGCCCGTAGGAGACCCAGACAATGGCCAGCAGAATGGCGAGCGGCCATTCCAGCTCTGCATATTCCTTGGTAGTGGTGTAGCCCAGCGGCAAGGTAATGATGGCGCCGACGATGACCGCCTGCCAGCCCCAGAAGGTGAAGGCGGCAAGGCTGTCGGAGATCAGTCGCGTCTGGCAGGTTCGCTGCACGACATAGTAGGAAGTGGCAAACAGTGCACAACCACCGAAGGCGAAAATCACCAGGTTTGTGTGCAACGGGCGCAGGCGTCCAAAGCTCGTCCACGGCAGACCGAAGTTCAACTCCGGCCAGACCAGTTGCGAGGCGATGAAGACACCGAGCCCCATGCCAAGGATCCCCCAGACCACCGTCATGATGGCGAACTGGCGGACTACCTTATAGTTATAAGCAGTCGGACTGATTGCTGTGCTCATTCTAAGGTTCCACGGTTTGGGTGTTTTATTAGGATTAAAATCGGCCGCAAGTATGCAGAGAGCAGGGGGTCATTGCAACGCGCCATGACCTGGGTCAATGCTTTCCAACGCTGATTCTGCGGCCTTTCCATACGCCGCGTAAGGTCAAAATTGGCCTCGGACAAAATGTCGCAGCGGACGAAAAAAGCGAGGGGATCAGGTCGCTTGTAACGGGGTGTGTTCAAACGCTCAGTTCGGGTGACGGACGGTAAATGGCACGACAGCCGGTATCTACCGGCGTTTGCGGCCACATCAGTCAGCCGGTTCGCAGAACACAGCAGTCAGCGTTGACCTGGAACCAGCACAAGCCAGTCCGCATCGAGCAAGCGTAGACCCGAATCCGGGGAACCGAAAGGAGAGGGTGTGACGGGGTGCGACAATGCGTCGCAAAGGGGCGGGATGCTGCCGCACCGAGAACGGTGCGGCAGATGTGTACGCAATGCTTATTGCTTTTTGTCTTCAGTAATCAGTTTTTCTGTATTCAATCCATGGCTCAGGCTGTACACATAAGCTGCGAGCAGTTGCACTTTATCGTTGCCCAACAGTTCGTTCTGTGCCGGCATGTGGCCCTGGCGACCGTGGCGGATGGTCTGCTCAAGCTGCGTCAGACTCGTGCCATAAATAAATCCGGCCGGGTGCGTCAGATTCGGCGCACCCATGGCTTCAGTGCCGTGGCCGGTTGCCCCATGACAGGCTACGCAGGTGGTGCTGAACGCTTGCTGTCCGGCTTGCAGGTCCGCCTTGCTGTCGGCCGGCAGCGGCAGGCCGGCGAGTTCGTGACGCACATACGCCGCGACGTTCTTCACCCCGGCTTCACCCAGCACTTCGCCCCAGGCCGGCATCGCCGCCATGCGGCCACCCATGATGGTGGTCTTGATGGTTTCGGCGTCGCCGCCCCAGCGCCAGTCCTTGTCGGCCAGGTTAGGGAAGCCGAAAGCGCCCTTGGCGTCGGAACCGTGGCACACCGAGCAGTTGGAGGCGAACAGTCGGCCACCCATTTTCAGCGCCTGCGGATCTTTCGCTACTTCCTCCACCGGCATGGCGGCGAATTTGGCGAAGATCGGCCCGAATTTGGCGTCAGCCTTGTTCATCTCCTTCTCCCACTCGTGCACGCCGGTCCAGCCGTCCTCGTAGCCGGGCAGGATGCCTTTCCAGTTGCCGAGGCCCGGATACAGGATCAAATAGCCCACGGAAAACACCAGCGTGCCGGCGAACAGCATGAACCACCACTGCGGCAGCGGGTTGTCGTACTCCTCGATGCCGTCGAAGCTGTGGCCCATGGTCTGGTCGACGCTGCCCTTGGTCTCGCCCCGGCGGGTGCCGATCAGCAGCCAGGTCAGGCCGATCAGGCTGCCGATGGTCAGTACGCAGATCCACGTACTCCAGAAGGTGGTCATGGCCGGGTACTCCTTGGTTCAGGTGCTTGGGTAATGTCGGGTTGCGGCTCGTCGGCAAACGGCAGCAGGCGCGCTTCGGCGAACTCCGGCGTGCGCTTGCGGTTGAACACCCAGATCGTCAGGCCGACGAAGGCGACGAACACCACGACGGTGCCGAGGCCGCGAATCAGCCCTGCACTCATTTCAATGATCATCGTGCTCACCTCTTGCTCTTGATCGCAGTGCCGAGCACTTGCAGGTAGGAGACGAGGGCGTCCATTTCGGTCTTGCCCTTGAGGCTGGCGACCGCGCCGCTGATGTCATCGTCGGTGTACGGCACGCCGAGGGTGCGCATGGTCTTGAGCTTGGTTTCGGTATGGCTGCTGTCGACCGCTTGCGTCACCAGCCACGGGTAGGCCGGCATTTTCGACTCCGGTACCACGTTGCGCGGGTTGTACAAGTGCGCGCGGTGCCAGTCGTCCGAGTAACGCGCGCCGACCCGGGCCAGGTCTGGCCCGGTACGCTTGGAACCCCACAGGAACGGGTGATCCCATACGCTCTCACCGGCCACCGAGTAGTGCCCGTAGCGTTCGGTTTCGGCGCGGAACGGCCGGATCATCTGCGAGTGGCAACCGACGCAGCCTTCGCGGATGTAGATATCGCGGCCTTCCAGTTGCAGCGCGGTGTAGGGCTTCATGCCTTCCACCGGTTTGTTGGTGACGTCCTGGAAGAACAGCGGGACGATCTGGGTCAGGCCGCCGATGCTCACGGCGAACACCATCAGCAGCATCAACAGGCCGACGTTCTTTTCAATCGTTTCGTGTTTCATGGCGGACTCCTCAGGCCATCTGCGCGGCAGCAACGACGTCAGCAGGCTGCGAGGCCCGCACGGTGCGCCAGGTGTTGTAAGCCATCAGGAACATGCCGCTGAGGAAGATCGCCCCACCCACCAGACGCACGATGAAGCCTGGGTGGCTGGCCACCAGGGTTTCGACGAAGGAGTAGGTCAGCGTGCCGTCCTCGTTCACCGCGCGCCACATCAGGCCCTGAGCGATGCCGTTGACCCACATCGAGGCGATGTACAGCACGGTGCCGATGGTCGCGAGCCAGAAGTGCGCGTTGATCAGGCCGACGCTGTGCATCTGCTCCTTGCCGAAGACTTTCGGGATCATGTGGTACAGCGCGCCGATCGAGATCATCGCCACCCAGCCGAGTGCGCCGGCGTGAACGTGGCCGATGGTCCAGTCGGTGTAGTGGGAGAGGGCGTTGACGGTCTTGATTGCCATCATCGGACCTTCGAAGGTCGACATGCCGTAGAACGCCAGCGACACCACGAGGAAGCGCAGGATCGGGTCGCTGCGCAACTTATGCCACGCGCCCGAGAGGGTCATCATGCCGTTGATCATGCCGCCCCAACTCGGTGCCAGCAGAATCAGCGACATCACCATGCCCAGCGACTGCGCCCAGTCCGGCAGCGCGGTGTAGTGCAGGTGGTGGGGGCCGGCCCAGATGTACAGGGTGATCAAAGCCCAGAAGTGCACGATCGACAGGCGATACGAATACACCGGACGTTCGGCCTGTTTCGGCACGAAGTAGTACATCATCCCGAGGAAACCGGCGGTGAGGAAAAAGCCCACGGCGTTGTGGCCGTACCACCATTGCACCATCGCGTCGGTCGCACCGGCGTACACCGAGTAGGACTTGGTCAGGCTCACCGGCAACTCAAGGTTGTTGACGATGTGCAGGATCGCCACGGTGATGATGAACGCGCCGAAGAACCAGTTGCCGACGTAGATATGCTTGGTCTTGCGCTGCATGATCGTGCCGAAGAACACGATGGCGTAGGCGACCCAGACGATGGTGATCAGGATGTCGATCGGCCATTCCAGCTCGGCGTATTCCTTGGAACTGGTGTAACCCAGTGGCAGGCTGATCGCTGCCAATAGAATCACAAGCTGCCAGCCCCAGAAGCAGAATGCGGCGATTTTCGGCGCGAACAATTGCGTCTGGCAGGTGCGTTGTACCGAGTAGAACGAACTGGCGAACAGCGCACAGCCACCGAAGGCGAAGATCACCGCGTTGGTGTGCAGCGGGCGCAGACGGCCGAAACTGGTCCAGGGCAAATTGAAGTTGAGTTCGGGCCAGACCAATTGGGCCGCGAGAAAAACCCCGAGCCCCATGCCGACGATGCCCCACACCACCGTCATAATGGCGAATTGGCGGACCACCTTGTAGTTGTAGGCGGTACTGATAGAAGTGTTCATGGTTCCCCATCCACGGTTCAGCCGAAGTGAGCGCGCGCGGAAAACGCCGCGAATCCTTCGCCTGGAGTTATAGGCAGACTAAAAGCGAGGCAAGCATGGACAAACAGCACAAGGCCAGTATTGACGGGGATCAATGGGCGCAGTGCGTGCGGGATCATGGGTGGCTTTGGGATGCCGCGTCGGGCGAGGCTTCGGCGACTCTGATCCTGGCGCATGGGGCGGGGGCGCCGATGGACAGTGAGTGGATGTCGGATATGGCTGGGCGCCTTGCTGCATTGGGCGTGAACGTGTTGCGGTTTGAGTTTCCTTATATGGCGCAGCGGCGGGTGGATGGCAGTAAACGCCCGCCGAATCCGGCGCCGAAACTGCTTCAGTGCTGGCGCGAAGTGTTCGCTGAAGTGCGACGTCATGTCGCTGGGACTTTGGCCATCGGTGGTAAGTCCATGGGCGGGCGGATGGCCAGTCTTTTAGCTGACGAGTTGGGCGCCGATGCGCTTGTCTGTCTTGGATATCCGTTTTATGCGGTTGGGAAACCTGAGAAACCGCGGGTTGAGCATTTGGCTTCTTTGCGGACTCGGACGTTGATTGTTCAGGGGGAGCGGGATGCTCTCGGAAATCGGGACGCTGTCGAGGCTTACGATCTATCGCCGAGTATTGAGGTGTTTTGGTTGGCCTCTGGGGATCATGATTTGAAGCCGCTCAAGGTTTCCGGGTTTACGCATGAGCAGCATTTGGCTGCCGCCGGGCAGAAGGTGGCTGCGTTTCTTCAGTGTTGACCGAGCCGAGCTGAAATTTTGAAACTTATGAAGATCGGCTCCCTTTCCCCCCTCGCCCCTTGGGGGAGAGGGCTGGGGTGAGGGGGTAGATCTTGAACGTTGCACACTTTTCGAACTGTGTGCATATCCGTTGCTGCGGTAACGGCTACTTAGGGTTCCGCCCTTACGGCGGGTCACTTTTTACAAACGCCTAAAAAGTAACCAAAAACGCTTGCTCCTACGTCCGGCCCGCTCGCTAAAGCTCGGGGTCCCTTCGCTCCGGGATCCATCCGGGCGCAGCGCCTACGGTTTGCTTCGCTGCACCTCCTCTCGCTGTGTTTGGCTGCGCCAAACGGTCGCTGCGCTCCCACCCCCGGATCAATCCCTCCGCTCAGCCTTCCGATGTCGCCTGTGGATCAAGATCAAGAGCGACAGCCGAGCTTGCGCTCATCCTGTTGAGTGGTGAGGAGCAAGAGCGGTGCGCGTTCTGCTCTTGCTTTTGTGTGGGAACCCGCCTGCTGGCGAAGGCGGCCTGACAGCCGACCATTCTCTTACTGACTGCACGCAATCCCTGTGGGAGCTGGCTTGCCAGCGATGGCGGCCTGACAGCCGACCATTCTCTTACTGAAGTACCCGGCCCTACTGTGGGAGCGAGCTTGCTCGCGAAAGCTGTCTGCCATACGCCATCCATTCAAACAGGCAATAAAAAACCGGAAGCTTTCGCTAACCGGTTTTTCACGATCAAAGATCGCAGCCTGCGGCAGCTCCAAGGAGTCATTCTTTCAAATTACATTGAAGGGGTACTCTTCCGGAGTTGCTGCGAGCACCCCTGCCAGATCTAGCCAGCATCCGACGGTCTCAGTCTCGTCATGGTGAAAGTCCCCTTGGGATTCAGACGATAGCGATGGCTTTTGAACACGGCCTCGAATGATCCCGTAGCGATATCCGTTTCAGCATCATATTTAACGCTGAGGATCGCCGAGTCGGCGTCCACCGAAGCCATTCCGATAAATCCCGGCGGCGCAGGGATCCAATGGCTGTGAACAAATGTCAGCCCGTTGTCGAAGTTATAGACGCCTGTGAGTGACTCATCGGATTGGTAGGGCAGAGTCATGGAGAACGAAAAATAGCTTTCATCGTCGAAATTTCCTGTTCCACCACTGATGGACCAATACCGCTCGCCCAAGAACTCGTCCTGATAGAAAGATCTGAATTTCGCTGTTTTCCGTTTACCGCCCAATCTCCATTGAAACCTGTCATCACTGACGAGTGGTTTTTTCGGGAGAAACATAACGTGAGTGGTCATTGTTAAACCTGCCTTTTCAATTAAGAGGAGGTGTTACAACCGACTGCAATTACGGTTTCTCTTGATATCCGCTCGAACAGGTGTGCGTCTACTGTCAGATCTGACAGCTAGGCAACCAGCCTTACATGTGCTGGTCAGCTAATAACGTTGCCGAGACTGCGTGAATATCCGTTGCCGCGGTAACGGCCACTTAAGGTTTCGCCCTTACGACGACTCACTTTTTTGACAAACACCTCAAAAGTAAGCAAAAAAACGCTTGCTCCAACGTTCGGCCCGCTCGCTGGAGCTCGGGGTTCCTTCGCTCCGGGATCGATCCGGGGGGGCAGCGCCTACGGTTTGCTTCGCTGCACCTCCTCTCGATCGCCGAGGCTTGCGAATCGTTGTCGTCGGCCAAAGTCAAGGCTGGCAATATCGCCAACTCAATCGGTGGCCCGGAGGGCAATCCGCTGCTGGCGCTGCAACAGCCGATCATGTTGAACGAGCTGTTGGTTAATCGATTGCTGGACAAACTGCGGTTGCCTCAATAATTCCGCTGGCCGTTATGGCCTCTTCGCGAGCAAGCTCGCTCCCACATTGGTTCTGCGTACACAGGACTAAATGTGGGAGCGAGCTTGCTCGCGAATGCGGTCTGCCAGACACCACCAGTTTCAGACTGGCAACAAAAAGCCCGGACGCTTTCGCTGTCCGGGCTTACAGGTCAAAAGATCGCAGCCTTCGGCAGCTCCTACAGGTGATCGGTGTAGGAGCTGCCGAAAGCTGCGATCTTTTGATTTACTTTGTGGTGGATAGCCTGCCAGTGATCACATATTTATCGAACACTTTCTGCCCATCACGCGCGGCGTGCCGAACATCCAGGAATGTCAGTTCATCACGAACTTTCTGTTTGTGGGGTTTTCGCGTGGGGTATGGATTCATGCTGGCCGATCTGCGTGATTGAGTAGCGACGGGCAAACGATAGAACTTGGCTGCACCAAGCACCAGTCGGCGCATTCTGGCGCAGTTGTAGGCAGTGTCTGCGTTGCTTGAGTGAGATCGTCGTTGGTAGAGAAGGCGTCTTCGCGAGCAAGCTCGCTCCCACAGGTGATTGTCGTCGTGCGCAGAACTGTGACTCAACGCAGTGCCAATGTGGGAGCGAGCTTGCTCGCGAATGCGGTCTGCCAAGCACCATCACTTTCAGACTGGCAATAAAAAGCCCGGACGCTTTCGCTGTCCGGGCTTTTAAGATTAAAAGATCGCAGCCTGCGGCAGCTCCTACAGGTGATCGGTGTAGGAGATGCCGCAGGCTGCGATCTTTTGCTTTTAGCGGTTAAACCGCTCCACCAATGAATACTGAGTATTCGCAGTCTTGGTCAGCTCTTCACTCAGCAACGCCGAGTTATGCGCCTGTTCCGAGGTCTGGTCTGCCAACTCCGAAATGTTGCTGATGTTGCGGCTGATTTCTTCAGCCACGGCACTTTGCTCTTCGGTCGCAGCAGCGATCTGCGTGGTCATGTCGGTGATGTTGGCCACTGCTTCGCTGATGCCGACCAGTGCCTGATCCGCTTCCAGTACCCGCGCCACACCTTCTTCGGCCTGGCGATGGCCGGCTTCCATGGTCTGCACGGCGCTGGACGCGGTCTGCTGCAGCTTGGCGATCAGGGCGTGGATCTGGCCGGTGGATTCGCTGGTGCGTTGCGCCAGTTGGCGCACTTCGTCAGCTACCACGGCGAAGCCACGGCCCATCTCGCCGGCACGTGCCGCTTCGATGGCGGCGTTGAGGGCGAGCAGATTGGTCTGGTCGGCGATGCCTTTGATCACGTCGACCACGCCGCCGATTTCGTCGCTGTCCTTGGCCAGTTGGGTGACGGTCAGGCCGGTTTCGCCGACCACCACCGACAGGCGCTGGATGGCTTCGCGGGTTTCCCCGGCGATGTCACGGCCACGACCGGTCAGGCGATTGGCTTCCTGGGTGGCGTCGGCAGTGCGCTGCACGTGGCTCGCCACTTCTTGCGTGGTGGCAGCCATCTGGTTGACGGCGGTGGCGACCTGTTCGGTTTCCACGCGCTGGCGCTCCAGACCGCTGGAGCTGTTGTGCGCCAGGGCGTCGGACTGTTTGGCCTGATCGGTCAGGTGCTCGGCGGTGTCCTGCAGACGGGTCAGGCAGGTTTTCAGGCGCGCTTCCTGGCTGAGGATCGACATTTCCAGACGCGCCTGCGCGCCACGGCTGTCGGTGTACATCTGCGCGATCAACGGGTCGGAAGTGGTCTGCTCGGCCAGGCGCAGCAGGCGCTTGAGCCCACGTTGCTGCCATTGCAGGCCCATCAGGCCCAGCGGCACCGACAGGCCGGCAGCGAGGGCGAAGCCCCAGTGCGAGTTCAGGGTCGCGCCGATCACGAAGCTCAACTGGCTGACCAGAATGAACGGCAGCCAGTCCTGCAGCACCGGCAGCCATTTGTCGCTGGAAGGGATCGCCGACTTGCCTTGGTTGATGCGTTGGTAGAGCGCTTCGGCACGGCGGATCTGTTCGGCAGTGGGTTTGATCCGCACCGACTCGTAACCGACCACCTGATTGCCGTCGAACACCGGTGTCACGTAGGCGTTCACCCAGTAGTGGTCACCGGATTTGCAGCGATTCTTGACAATGCCCATCCATGGCAAGCCTTGTTTCAGTGTGCCCCACATGTGCGAAAACACCGCAGCCGGGACGTCGGGGTGACGAACCAGGTTGTGCGGCGCACGGATCAGCTCTTCACGCGAAAACCCGCTGATTTCGACGAAAGCGTCGTTGCAGTAGGTGATCACGCCTTTGGCGTCGGTTGTGGAAATCAACCGCTGCTGAGCCGGGAAAGTCCGTTCGCGTTGTGTAATGGGCTGGTTATTACGCATGGTTTTTCAATCCGCAAGGCTTTGAAAGGTTGTCGGCGCTGTCAGGAAATTATTGAAGTTTTTTTTCAGATATAAGTACGGCGTCGCAAAACCGCTCTTGCTTCAACCGGCCAGCATCGGATAGGTGAACAGCGCAAAATGCAGCAAGTTCAGCCCGAAGTGCGTGGCGATCGCCGCAGCAAGGCCACCGAAACGGTAGGCCAGACCATAGCCGACACCCGCCAGACCCGCCAGCAACACCCAGTGCCAGCCGGCACCCACATGCGCCAGGCCAAAGATCAGCGACGCCAGCAGCAGGGCGAGGTTGTCGCCGTGGGGCAGGTGCTTGAACAGGCGGCTCAAACCGCCCTGTATATAGCCGCGAAACAGCGCCTCCTCGACCAGCGTCACCAGCAGCAGATTGTTCAGCAGCCACAGCCACGCTTGATCGGGCCACTTCGGCGCCCAGGCAATCATGCCGAACAACAGTGCGCCGCCCAGCGCCAGGACGGCGCTCAACGTCAGAGCGAGGACGCTGGCGTACACCGTCGGACGCAGCGAGCGTGCCGCGACAATCCACGGGCAGGCGAGCAACAGCCAGAAGCCGATCAAGGGTTTGTCCAGATTCAGGTACATCGCAAACGGCACGGCGTCGTCGGTGAAACGCAGCGGGGCGATGGCCCGGCCGTTGGCGAATCCCGGCAACCAGTGCAGCGCCAGCGACAGGGCGAGGAAGATGAACACGGCATGCCCCAACAGGCGCGCCACCGGCACCTGCTGTTGGCGCACGGCGAAACCGGTCAACAGCAATAGTCCCACGGAGATCAGCGCGAGCCAGCCGAGTTGGCCAAAGCTCAACGCCAATCCATAACCGAGGCTGAGAAGTGCCAGATAGAGCCATGGCAACGCCTTCATCGAAAGTCCTTGTGCAGAATTTTGTGGAAGGGCTTTCTACACGGGTGAGGGCGTGGGGACAAGTAAAGGTGTGGCGGGATGCGGGGACAGGCTCCCAACCTGAGGCTATCCACAAAACTCATTGTGGGAGCGGGCTTGCTCGCGAATGCGGTGTGTCAGGCGATAAAAATCTCGACGGATACACCGC
>NZ_JASCPO010000059.1:0-31274 GCF_029960145.1 Pseudomonas sp. PS01299
ATTCGGAGGCACTCTGGAAGGTGCCAGGGTGTACCCACGGGAAGTGGTCAAGATCGCCCTAGAGCAGACGGCCGCAGCCGTGATCCTGGTCCACTATGATCCGTCTGAGGACCCCGAGCCCAGTCAAACCGATCGCGCACTAACCGCAACCCTAAAAAATGCCCTCAACATGATTGGCACCCAATTATTGGATCATGTCGTCGTAGGCTATGAAGGCGGCGTATCGCTAGCAGAACGGGGGCTTCTGTAGGGGCGCTTTGCCCTTGGCATGTGCTAGGCAAGCCGATCCTGCAGATGGCAACCGATACGTCCGGGGCCGGAACCAACATCACCTCAACTCCAGGAGGTTCCCATGGTATCGATACGCCTCCTGATCGCACTTCTCATCTTCATCGGCGTACTGGTAAGCGCTTCCGCAGTAGTGCTGGCGGTGATCCTGATGCTGCGATTTCCGCCGATCTTGGTCGCAGTAGGTCTTGCATGCCTGTTCTTTCACTGGGTACTCAAACGCTTCCCAACAATCGGATAAACAACATAAGGCAGACAGGAGGCTAAAGTGCCTCCTGTCTGCCTGAATGCTATTTTCTTTTTTTGGTCTGGGTTGCTGAAAGCTTAGACCCTGGTCGAAATCAGCAGGTCGGCCCCTGCATCCTTCTTCAGCAACTCATACACCACCGTCAGGAACACATCCCGCGTCGCCTCGTCGCTCAGCAGCGTGGCTGCTCATGGCACCGGCAATCACTTGGATGGCTTTCGTCGGTAGGTCGACCTTCATGGCCTGATCCATGGTGTTGTTCTGCAACTGGGCCATAACCACACTGTCGCTGCGCAGCTTTTCTGGTACATGCACGGCAAAGGCCACCTGGTCGGTGTCGGTGATGTCCTTATCCGCCAGCATGTATAGCTGGCGAAACTTCACTGTCCCGTCGATTCCCTTTACCGGGTATACAAATGCCCGGTGAATTCCGGAACAGTAATATCGTTGTTTGAACCAATCAACAGATTTTCTCGGACATTGACGCTTTACCCACCTAAAGATCTGCCAGAAGATAATATTGTCTAGCTCGTGAATGAACATGGTTGAGCCCTTCTTTCGCGACATCACGGTGTATCTGCGCGAGGACAGTCTCAGCTCGGTTTGCTAATTGGAGAGTTCGATTACTACATTCCTGGCGCTGCGAAATGCACCGCCGACTCACTATGTCTGGAATGCAAAGAACGAAGATATTTTGAATAAGATACAGCGAGCCCGTGAGGCGATAACCTAACAGGCAGGTGGGTAAATTATTTTGAAAAACAACACACTAGCCACAAGGACTTTTGTGTGTTGCCGAAAAAGGGAACTTTCTCAACTTTAAAACGAACTCGTCATATTTGGAAACTATCCACCAGTTGTTTTAGTCGACCCGACTGCTGCTCTAGGTCATCACATGCATGTAGTGTGGCATGGAGGTTTTCCACGCCCACTCGGTTGAGAGTGTTGAGCTCGGCGATATCCATGTTCAGTGAATCGATCACAGATGTTTGCTCCTCAGTGGCTGTAGCAACCGATTGGTTCATGCCGTCAATCTCACTGATACGCTGGGTGATGCTGCTAAGACGATCACCCGCCTGGTTGGCGATTGTTACGCTGTCCTCACTGTAGCGCTGGCTCTCCGTCATGTTGTCGACTGCCTTGCGAGCACCGACCTGCAGTTCCTCAATCATTGTCTGGATTTCCTGGGCTGACATCTGGGTGCGGTGCGCCAGACTGCGTACTTCATCCGCCACTACGGCGAAACCGCGACCGGCTTCCCCTGCTCGTGCTGCCTCAATAGCGGCATTCAAGGCCAGTAGGTTGGTCTGCTCAGAGATAGACTTGATTACCTCGAGAATCTGACTGACGTTCACCGTCTTACCGTTCAGTGTTTCGACGTTGCTGCAGGACGCGCGAATCTTCTCAGATAGTTCGCTCATTGCTGTGATGGCCTGGTTGACCACCAGGCGCCCGCTGTCAGCCTGATGGCGTGCGTCGGAGGCCTGCTGGGAAGCATCACCGGCATTGCGCGCGATCTCCTGGGCGGTAGCCCCCAGTTGGTTGATTGCCGCGGCGACGCTGTTGGTACGGTTGGCCTGGTCGTCAGAGTTGACCATGGATGCGCTGGAAGATCTCATCACTCGCTTTGCCACTTCATTGACCTGATGGGTATCAGAAGACACCTCATGGATAGTGTTATGGATACGTTCGACGAAACGGTTGAAGTCTTCGGCCAGTTCCCCAAACTCGTCCCGTGAGTGGACAATTAAGCGTCGGGTCAGGTCGCCTTCTCCGAGGGCGATGTCCTGCATGGCTTTGCCCATGATCCGCAGCGGCTGCATCAGCATTCGGATCAGCATGCCCAGCAACAAAAGGGTGATTAGCACGGTAATCAAGGTGGCGACAATAACCGATGCACGAAACTCACTCAGTGCCATGTAAGCTTTTTCCTTGTTGATGGACAGGCCGATGTACCATTTCACCGAAGGGAGGCCTGTGACTGGAGTAAACGTCAGAATGCGGGTCGAACCGGCTTGTTCGGTTTCGCTGAAACGGGTACTGATTGTTGGTGTATTTTGTGGATAGATATCGCTTAGGCTCTTCATTACCAGGTCCTTGTCCGGGTGGGCCAGGATCGTGCCATCGGCGCTAACAAGAAAGGCATAACCGATACCGCCCAGCTCCAGTGAGCTGACCATTTTCGCGAGGTTGTCTAGGGTCAGATCACCGCCGACTACTCCGCGGGATTGGTTACCCGGGTTAACAGGGGTGGCGATGGTTACCATCAATTGGTGGGTTGAGGCATCAAAATATGGCTCTGTCAGTGTGGTGCCGCCGGAGGCCATCGCATCTTTGTACCAGGGGCGTGTACGCGGGTCGTAGCCGGCCGGCAGCTCGTCCTTTGGGCGCATGGCGAAACTGCCGTCGGCACTACCTAGATAGGTAGAGGTAAAAGTTGATAATACCCCCCTCTGCTCTAGCAGACTCAACACGCTGCCAGGGGCATCGTTGTTGGCGATTGTCTGAGCAATGTTATCGACCAGAAGAATACGTCCTGACAGCCAGGACTGGACGTTGCTTGCGGTAATCTTGCTCATCTCTTCAAGATGGCTTTCTAGATTAGTGCGGATAGCTTTGCGCTGTAAATAATCATTGTATAACGCGAACAATGAGAAGGCTGAAATCAACACGAGCGAGGTAAAAAACAATACTTTGTGGCTGAACTTTAGGTGCGCCGTCACGGATTATTATCCGATCATTCAGAATAGAATTATTTTTTATTAAGTCAAATATTAATTGCGGAGCTTTATTTTTATTTATGAATATTATTTATGCTTTTTTTAAACGATATGTAGCAAATTTCGTATCATTGCAATGAGATGCCCCCTATCTCGACTACTTACATCCGCATGTCAAGTGAAGACTCACTCACGGCTGAGAGTTAAGTTCTCGGCAGGAACTCTAAGGGTGCGAGTCCGTCGATTTGGATTTTTCAATTTATACAGATAAGTGTAACAAGTTAGTTCGATAACGAAGCGCGAATACTCGGCGACCAAAGTGCTGACCCAGCTCGGAGGCGAACTCGTAGCGCTGCAGAATATGACAGCCGGTGTCCGGCAGGCTTTTCGCCTCGGGGATCATCCCGGCTTCTACCGCAGGAGTCAGTCGCAGGCCGGCATGGGGCATGCTGATCAGCAACAGCACCCGACCTTGTTTGAAGTTCCGAATCTTATCCAAAGCCATTCTCCTAAATCGTGACGCCGTGACGTACGACGCACTTTTCCAGGTCGCCGCCCAGCCAATACGCCAGGTCTGCCGGACGATCGATCTGCCAGGCAACGAAACTCGCCACCTTGCCGACTTCCAGCGAGCCATGGGTTGTGTCCATGCCCAGCGCGGTGGCCGCATGAATGGTCACACCAGCCAAAGCTTCTTCCGGGGTCATACGGAAACAGGTGCAGGCCATGTTCAGCATCAGCCGCACCGACAGCGCTGGCGAGGTGCCGGGGTTGAGGTCGCTGGCGACGGCGATTTTCACCCCGTGTTTGCGTAAAGCCTCCATCGGTGGCAACTGAGTTTCGCGCAGGAAGTAGAACGCCCCCGGCAACAGTGCCGGACTTGGCTATAGCGATCGCGTCGTCTTCGGTCATGAACTCCAGATGGTCGGCCGACAAGGTGTGATATCGCGCCGCCAGACTCGAGCCGTGCAGAGATGACAGCTGCTTGGCGTGCAGTTTCACTGGCAAGCCGAGGTTCTGCGCAGCGATGAACACCCGCTCGACCTGCGCAGGCGAAAACGCCAGGTACTCGCAAAACGCATCTACCGCGTCCACCAGCCCTTCAGCAGCAAGCGCCGGAAGCATTTCGCTGCAGATGTGATTAATGTAGTCATCGACACGATCCGTATATTCCGGTGGCAAGGCGTGCGCCGCCAGGCAGGTGCTACGCACGCTGACCGGCAACTCGGCGCCGAGACGGCGGATCACCCGCAGGATCTTGCGTTCACTGGCTAAATCCAGACCATAGCCGGACTTGATCTCGACGCTGGTGACGCCGTCGCGCAGCAAGCTTTTCAAGGGCTTGTACGCGCTGGCGAACAACTCCTCCTCGCTGGCAGCCCGGGTCGCCCGCACGGTACTGGCAATGCCACCACCGGCCGCAGCGATTTCGGCATAGCTAAAGCCTTGCAGACGCTGCTCGAACTCGCCGCTGCGATTGCCACCAAACACCGTGTGGGTGTGGCTGTCGATCAGGCCCGGTGTGACCCAGGCTCCGGCGAGGTCATGCACCTCGGAGTATTCGCCTGCCGGCAGCTCACTGAGCGGCCCGATCCACTCTATGTGCGCTCCTGACATCACGATGGCGGCATTCTCGATGATCGAGTACTTACCCTGCGCCATGCTTGCGACGTGGCAGTATTGCCAAAGAGTTTTCATCCGAGACCTTCGTTAGGTTATGGACGGGACAAAGAAAGATCGCGGGACACCTGTGCCATCTGTCCTGACGCAGGTTTCACCCACACTACATAGGCGACTGCGAGTAGAGCAATCCAGATTACGCCGACGATTAATGCTGGCTGTGTATCCGAGAAGTATCCCAGTACACCAAAGATAAACAGCATGAAGGTAATGGCTGCTAGCGGGGCATAAGGCCAGAACGGAACCGGGAATTGCAACTGGGCTACTTGTTCGCGAGTCATGGAGCGACGCATGGCCACCTGGGTGACCAGAATCATCAACCAAACCCAGACCGTAGCGAAGGTGGCAATCGAGGCGATCACTAGGAACACGTTTTCCGGGATCAGGTAGTTCAATGCCACGCCACCGAGCAAGGCGGCGCTCATGACTAGCACGGTCATCCATGGCACGCCATGACGAGATAGTTTACCAAATACTTTTGGTGCATGACCTTGATGGGCCAGACCATACATCATCCGGCCAGCTCCGAATATCTCGCTATTGATCGCTGAGACTGCTGCTGAAATCACCACGATATTGAGGATAGTTGCCGCCGACCTGATGCCCAGGTTGTCGAAAATCTGCACGAACGGACTGCCCTGACTACCGATCTGCGGCCAAGGGAAAATCGCCATCAATACAAACAGGGTCAGTACATAAAATAGCAGTATCCGTGTTGGCACCGCGTTGATCGCCTTCGGCAACACCCGTTGCGGGTCTTTGGCTTCACCAGCGGTCACACCGATGATTTCGATACCGCCGAATGCAAACATCACCACCGCAAACGAGGCGATCAGGCCACTGATACCGTTAGGCATGAAACCGCCATGGATCCAGAGATTGCTGATGCCAATGTCCGTCGAGGGGCTCGCACTGTACATACCAAACAGAATGATGCCGAATCCACCAAGGATCATCGCGATGATGGCCCCGACTTTGAGCAACGACAACCAGAATTCCATTTCACCGAAAACTTTCACCGCGCACAGGTTCAGCCCGCCAATCAGGCACACAATGCCGAGTACCCAGATCCACCGTGCGACCTCCGGAAACCAAAAGCCCATATAGATACCGAACGCGGTGACGTCGGCCAAACCGACGATGATTGTTCCAAAAGCGTAAGTCCAGCCGAGGATAAAACCGGCCATCGGCCCTAGATAAGTACTGGCATACTGCCCGAACGAACCAGCCACTGGGTTGCATACTGACATTTCACCAAGTGCGCGCATCACTATAAACACCGCCGCACCACCAATCAGGTACGCCAGCAGTACCGCGGGGCCTGCCATCTGGATGGCCGAGGCAGAACCGTAAAACAGTCCGGTGCCGATAGCCGACCCCAGTGCCATGAAGCGAATATGTCGAGCAGATAGCCCGCGTTTCAAACTTTTTTCTGACTGCTGCACTTCTCGGCCCTAATTATTTTTGTCTGAGAACATCGATGAAGAACGAACGGGAGAGCCATGATCGTTCCTACGCTCGCGCGTAGGAACGATCATTGTCATTACAGGCTCGGCAACAACTTCGCCGGCACCAGGATATTCAGGCAGCGCGAAGCCAACAGTTCGCTCGCCGCATGGATGTCTGGCGCAAAGAAACGGTCTTTCTCGTAGTACGGCACTTTGCGGCGCAGGGTGCTGCGAGCTTGCTCCAGTTTCGGCGAGCTCTTCAGACCGTCGCGCAGATCCAGGCCCTGGCATGCAGCCAGCCATTCAATGGCGAGAATGCCGCGAGTGTTTTCAGCCATTTCCCACAGACGTTTACCGGCGGCAGGGGCCATGGAAACATGGTCTTCCTGGTTGGCGGAAGTTGGCAGGCTGTCCACCGAGTGCGGGTGAGCCAGTGCCTTGTTCTCGCTGGCCAGTGCAGCCGCAGTCACCTGGGCGATCATGAAGCCGGAGTTCACGCCACCGTTGGCCACCAGGAACGGCGGCAGTTGTGACATGTGCTTGTCCATCATCAGCGAGATGCGGCGTTCGCTCAGGGAACCAATTTCAGCGATGGCCAGAGCCATGTTGTCAGCAGCCATGGCCACCGGTTCAGCGTGAAAGTTGCCGCCGGAGATCACATCGCCTTCAGCCGCGAACACCAACGGGTTATCCGACACCGCGTTGGCCTCGATCACCAGCACTTCAGCAGCCTGACGGAACTGAGTCAGGCAGGCGCCCATGACTTGTGGCTGGCAGCGCAGGGAGTACGGGTCCTGGACTTTTTCGCAGTTTTTGTGCGAATCGGACACTTGGCTGCTCTCACCCAACAGGTCGCGGTAAGCGGCAGCGGCGTCAATCTGGCCCTTTTGGCCGCGAGCTGCGTGAATCCGCGCGTCGAACGGCGAGCGCGAGCCCAGTACCGCTTCTACGGTCAGGCCGCCACAGGCCAAGGCACCGGCGAACAGGTCTTCACCTTCGAACAGACCGCGCAAGGCGTAAGCCGTAGACACCTGAGTGCCGTTGAGCAAAGCCAGACCTTCTTTAGCAGCCAGAGTCAGCGGCTTGAGACCGGCGACTTTCAGCGCCTCGCTCGCTTCCAGCCACTCACCTTTGTAACGCGCCTTGCCTTCACCCAACAGCACCAGCGACATGTGGGCCAGAGGGGCCAGGTCGCCGGAAGCACCGACCGAACCTTTCAACGGAATGTGCGGGTAAACCTCGGCGTTGATCAGTGTGATCAAAGCGTCGATCACCAGACGACGAATGCCGGAGAAACCACGGCCCAAGCTGTTAACCTTGAGCACCATGACCAGGCGCACCAGCGCATCGCTGATCGGTTCGCCGACGCCAGCGGCGTGGGACAGCACCAGGGAGCGCTGGAGGTTTTCCAGGTCTTCACTGGCGATACGGGTCGAGGCCAGCAGACCAAAACCGGTGTTGATACCGTAAGCGGTGCGGTTCTCCGCAAGGATCTGCTCGACGCAGGCAACGCTAGCTTCGATCTGGACCGAAGCGCCGTCGTCAAGGCTGATTTTGACCGGTTGTTGATAGACATCACGCAGTTGGGCAAGGCTCAGTTGGCCGGGAATCAGATTAAGCGCAGTCACATTCATGCTCCTTTCGAAAGTTCTTTCATTCACTAACCAGACGCTCCGGATGATTCCGTTGTCCGTCGCTGCCCGCATTTGCGGGGTGGCGCCTTGGCACGCTGGCTTTTGTTGAAATCAGTGGTGGTTAGTTACAGCGTATTACAGCAATGCGTGGCTGTGGGCCGCCGATCCGTGGCAGCCCTTTTTGGTCAACCGGTAATCATCGGCAGGTTCAAACCTTGCTCCTTGGCACAGTCGATCGCGATCTGGTAACCCGCATCGGCGTGACGCATGACACCGGTAGCCGGGTCGTTGTGCAGGACGCGAGCGATACGCTCGGCCGCTTCGTCAGTACCGTCGCAGACAATCACCATGCCCGAGTGCTGAGAGAAGCCCATGCCGACGCCGCCGCCGTGGTGCAGGGAAACCCAGGTCGCGCCGCTCGCGGTGTTGAGCAGAGCGTTGAGCAGTGGCCAATCGGACACGGCATCGGAACCGTCCTGCATCGACTCGGTTTCGCGGTTCGGGCTGGCCACCGAACCGGAGTCCAGGTGGTCGCGACCGATGACGATTGGCGCGGACAATTCACCGCTGCGCACCATTTCGTTGAACGCCAGGCCCAGCTTGGCGCGCAGACCCAGGCCAACCCAGCAGATACGCGCCGGCAGACCCTGGAAGCTGATGCGTTCGCGCGCCATGTCCAGCCAGTTGTGCAGGTGGGCGTCGTCCGGGATCAGCTCTTTGACTTTGGCGTCGGTCTTGTAGATGTCTTCAGCGTTGCCCGACAGTGCAGCCCAACGGAACGGGCCGATGCCACGGCAGAACAATGGACGGATGTAAGCCGGCACGAAGCCTGGGAAATCGAACGCGTTTTCCACGCCCTCTTCCTGAGCCATCTGACGGATGTTGTTGCCGTAGTCGAACGTCGGGATGCCCATTTTCTGGAATTCGAGCATCGCTTTGACGTGCACAGCCATCGATTGCTTGGCGGCTTTAACCACGGCAGCAGGCTCGGTCTTGGCGCGAGCGCGGTACTCTTCCCAGGTCCAGCCAGCCGGCAGGTAACCGTTCAGCGGGTCGTGGGCGCTGGTCTGGTCGGTGACCATGTCCGGGCGCACGCCGCGCTTGACCAGTTCCGGCAGGATTTCAGCCGCGTTGCCCAGCAGCGCGATGGAAATCGCCTTGCCTTCTTTAGTGTATTTGGCGATGCGGGCCAGTGCGTCGTCGAGGTCGGTAGCCTGCTCATCGACATAACGGCTGTTCAGGCGGAAGTCGATGCTGACCTGCTGGCATTCGATGTTCAGCGAGCAAGCGCCGGCCAGGGTTGCAGCCAGTGGTTGAGCGCCGCCCATGCCGCCCAGGCCTGCGGTCAGGACCCAACGACCTTTCAGGTCATCGTTGTAGTGCTGGCGACCGGCTTCGACGAAGGTTTCGTAGGTGCCCTGGACGATGCCCTGGCTGCCGATGTAGATCCAGCTGCCGGCGGTCATCTGGCCGTACATGGCCAGGCCTTTGGCGTCCAGTTCGTTGAAGTGTTCCCAGCTCGCCCAGTGTGGCACCAGGTTGGAGTTGGCGATCAGTACGCGCGGGGCGTTGGTGTGGGTCTTGAACACGCCGACCGGTTTGCCGGATTGCACCAGCAGGGTCTCGTCATCGTTCAGGTTGGTCAGGCTCTCGACGATCTTGTCGTAGCATTCCCAATTACGCGCTGCACGACCGATACCACCGTAAACCACCAGTTCTTTAGGGTTCTCGGCAACTTCCGGGTCGAGGTTGTTCATCAACATGCGCAGCGGCGCTTCGGTCAGCCAGCTCTTGGCTGTCAGCGTGTTGCCGCGGGCAGCACGGATTTCAACGTCACGGTATTTCGTTGGTTTCTGGGTATTGTCAGTCACGAAAAGAACTCCTCAGCAATCAATCCAAACCAACCCAGGCAGTGGGCGAGCAAGCCAATGGGCATCAGTGCACACCGGCGAATCAGTGGACGATGGTTGAGTCCTCGTGACTCATACGCATACGTCTTTACTTGTACATACATGCATATGCAAATAAACGGCCAACTCTCTAGGCGCGAGGCCAGGAGCGCTTAGAGAGCTGCTGAAAACCACGAATAACAAGCTGTTAGCTAGAAAAGAGGCTGTATTGGAGTTTTTTTAGACGCGCCAGCTGTTACCTGCTTGAGCTTTTTTTCTGTTGTATTGGGTTTTTTGGTAACAAGCATCTATGTGACAGGAACATCAATCGTAAGCCTCCAGCCCAGCCACCTTTACGCGGCGGCTGTTCTCAACGGCAGCAGCTCATCCAGCCGGCTATCCGGTCAGATCGGCAACTTCTCCAACGTATATTTCAACCACGCACTCGGCTCGATACCGTTCAATTTGGCTGTCGCCAGCAAACTATGGATCGCCGCCGCCCGACGAACCGCGCGCTCTGACCCAAAGACGAGACGGCCAGTACGCAGGTCTACAGTCTGGTCGAGACCGCCAAGGTCAACGGCCAGGAGCCCTATACGTGGCTGCGCCACGAACTGGAGAGGCTGCCACATGCGCAGTCGGTAGCGGATTACGAAGCGCTTTTGCCGTGGAACTGCTCGCCGGAGATTCCACGGTAAACGAGGCGGTAGTCTGGCGGTAGATGTGGTTCATGGATCGGATACGCTCTATCAATTGATCGGTGTCGATTTGACGCAATTCCATGGCATCGGCCTCTTCTTGGTCCTGCGACTGGTCGCCGAGTGCGGCACGAATCTGAGTCGATGGCGCACTTGTAATCATTTCACTTCGCGGCTCACTCTCGCGCCCAGCTGTCGAATCAGTGGAGGCAAGGCGCTTTCGGCTCATACCCGGAAGATCAAAAATCGACTAACCGCCCACCCGCGGTTAGTAGCCGTGACGGTCGAAAGAACTAGCACCACATTGGGTGCGTTCTATCGGCGGCTCGCAGCTCGAATAGGCAAAGCGAAGGCGATTACAACCACCGCCCGAAAGATTGCGATCCTGTTTTACAACGCCATGCGCTTCGGCATGGACTGTCAAAACCCAGGAGCTGATCAGTACGAACAAAAATATTGAGAACGAATGGTAAAAGGTCTACATCGACCCGTTGCCAAACTTGACTTCACTTTTCACCGGATGATGGTGTTTCTTAGGAAGGCCAGCACGCTCTTGATGTCGGAAGAGCGCGAGCGCACGTGCTGATTGATCAGTTACACCGGAGTACAGAAACGGCCGGCGCACCGGATTCGATCCGCTGTCTGGAAAGTCGCAGGCCAGAGCAGTCCTTACACCCGACGGAAAAAACAGTCTGTTTTACAAGGCCACTAGAGCGAGTACTGAAAAGCACAGACTCGCGCCAATATCGAACACGCATCCTGGGTAATCAAGCGGCAGTTCAGCTACTCAGCTACGTCAAATTGAGCTTCCGCGGGCCGGGAACGAACATCGCGCAGTTGGTGACTGCTGTTCGCACCCCCGAACCGATGGAAGGTCCTCCGACGTTTACTGACGAATACACAGGAGAGGTGCTCCTGTAATGCAAAAAAGGCTACCTCGAGCTACTCGCAGCAGCTAAAAGCACAAAGATGAGCGGCTGGAGTGATCGTTTTTTGATCGGATCGCTGTTTTTTGAATCGATACTGCACTTCGTCATCGACTATTCTTTTTGAGTCCATGAATGGGTCAGCAGTTGCTCATTTATTGCCATTTGGTCCCGCCCACGCGCCAATAGCCAGCGATGAAAATCGCGGCAGTGAGCCTTGTCGAAAGCATCTTTGGCACCCACCAAGAAATACGGCGAGGGTAATGGAAGCCCCCGCGCAAACGGCATGATCAAACGCCCGTCCGCCAGCGCATCGGCAATCATCGAACATTGCGCCAATACCACCCCCTGCCCCGAAACCGCCGCCTGGATGGCCATCGATGACAATGAGTAGACCCGATATCCATTAAGTAGCTGCGAGCAGTCCACCTGTTGTGCGTTGAGCCAGTCGCGCCATGAGGGCGGAGAGGCGAATTTCGGCAACCAGTCAATCGACAACAACGGATAAGCCAGCAAATCCGCCGGGCAGCGCAGCGGTGCGTCAGCGCGCAATAGCTGTGGGCTACAGACCGGAACCACGCAGTCGCGAAACAGCTCGACGGAGCTGTCTGTCGACACATGATCACCGTAGGTGATCCGAAAATCGAATTCGTAGCCATCTGGGGTGGGCTCCGCATGACTGCCATCCAGAAACAAATTGAGCTCCGGGTGATCGCTCTGCCAGGTGTAAATCAGCGGTGCCAGCCATTCCGACAACAACGATGGCAAGGCACTGATGCGTAAGTTGCTGGAGTTCTTCGAGCGCTCGACTTCGACCTGGGCGATGCGCAGACTTTCGAACGCCGCCGCGCAACTGTCGTGGTAGCGCTGCCCGGCGGCGGTCAGGCGGATGCGTTTGCCGACCTTGAAGGTCAAGCTCAAGCCCAAGCTATCTTCCAGCAGTTTCATTTGCTGGCTGACCGCACCTGCCGAGATGCCCAAGCGCCTAGCCGCCTCGACAATGCCACCAAAACGCCCGACGGCTTCAAAAACCTGCAGAGCACGCAGAGAAGGCAAGTTGTCCATTAGCAACTCCAGAAAGGAACTGGCGACTTAATACTTTAGCTTAGCTATACAAAGCAACAGCTTTTAACATCTTTTCAAACATCTAGAGTCTCGTATTCTGGCCTTGTGCACTCCGCTACGCCTGATGCGCAGCTCATCTCATCGACAAAGGAAAAAAACAATGAAAAAATTTGTCCTCGCCACGGTACTTGCATTCGCTTCTACCTACGCCCTCGCCAAGGACTTGAGCGTCATTCGATTTGGTGTAGACCCGACCTTCGCTCCCTTCGAGTCAAAAAATCCGGATGGCCAACTGGTCGGCTTCGACATCGACTTAGGCAATGCCATTTGCGCCCAACTCAAGGTCAAGTGCGTGTGGTACGAAACCGCGTTTGATAGCATTATTCCGGCACTCCGGGCGAAGAAATTCGATGCGGTCCTTTCGGCCATGACCGTCAACGAAAAGCGCAAGGAGAATGTCGCGTTCACGGACCGGCTCTACAACTCACCCAATCGCCTGATCGCGAAAAAAGACAGCGGCCTGCTGCCCACCGTCGAGTCGCTCAAGGGCAAGCGTGTCGGCATTGCCCAAGGCACCACCCAGGAAGCTTATGCCCAGGCCGTCTGGGCACCACAAGGGGTCATCCTGGTGTCTTATACGAATCAGGACGTGTTGTACCCGGACCTGATCAGTGGCCGTATTGATGCCACTCTGACGGATGCAGCCGTAGCCGATATCGGCTTTTTGCAGACTTCTAATGGCACCGGCTTCGCCTTCGCCGGCGATGCTGTTACGGACAAAAAATTGCTCGGCGAAGGGATCGCGATCGGCCTGCGCAAGGACGACCCGGAGTTGACTAAGGCGATCAATGGCGCGCTGGCAGAAATGCACAAGAACGGCACCTACGACGCGATTCAGAAGAAGTACTTCACCTTCGATATCTATAACTGAAACCCGCTGCCTGACCGGCTCCGATCATCTGTGCATTGGTGATCAGGAGCCTGGTCGTGCCGCAAGGTTATCCCCCGAACACCCAAGCCCCCTGAAAGGTCTACGGACCGCCATTGCCAAAGGAGAGACAGAACATGCTTTTACAGGGCTATGGTTCGCTCATTCTCGACGGTACGTTTGCGACCATCAAGCTGGCACTACTTTCGATGTTGCTGGCCGTTGTGCTTGGCCTGATCGGTGCATCGGCCAAGCTTTCCAAGCAGCGGCTGTTGCGTCATCTGGCAGCCGGCTATACCACACTGATCCG
The DNA here is from genome assembly GCF_029960145.1 of Pseudomonas sp. PS01299. Lineage (NCBI taxonomy): Bacteria > Pseudomonadati > Pseudomonadota > Gammaproteobacteria > Pseudomonadales > Pseudomonadaceae > Pseudomonas > Pseudomonas sp. PS01299. Next base: position 13,834 of record NZ_JASCPO010000059.1, read on the forward strand.
CAGCGTCCCTGATCTACTCATCATGCTGCTGTTGTTTTTCAGCCTGCAGATCTGGCTAAACAATCTCACCGAATGGCTGCAAGTCGAGCAAATCGATATCAACCCTCTGGCTGCCGGGGTGTTCACCCTTGGCTTCATCTATGGTGCCTATTTCACCGAGACCTTCCGCGGCGCGTTTCAGTCGGTGCCGGCCGGTCAACTCGAGGCGGCCATCGCCTATGGCATGAGCCCCCGACAAGTGTTTGTGCGGGTGCTGTTCCCACAAATGATGCGCTTTGCGCTGCCGGGTATCGGCAACAACTGGCAGGTGCTGATCAAGGCCACCGCGCTGGTGTCGATCATCGGCCTGATCGACATCGTCAAGGTTACTCAGGATGCCGGCAAGCATTCGATGCGATTGTTCTTCTTCAGCATCGTCGGCGCACTGATCTATCTGGCAATTACCACCCTGTCCAATGGCGTCCTGATATGGCTGGAGCGCCGCTACGCCGTCGGCGTCAGAGGAGCGCAGCTATGAACTCAATCGTGCAGGAATATTGGCGGGCCTATCTCTGGTTCGATGGCTATCAGCTGTCCGGCGTGGCCATGACCTTGTGGCTGCTGGTCGCCTCCATCGCCATCGGCGGTGTGCTTTCGGTGCCGATGGCGGTAGCCCGGGTCTCGAGCAACCCATTGATCCGCGGCCCGGTCTGGTTCTACACCTATGTATTCCGGGGTACCCCTCTGTATATCCAGCTGCTGATTCTCTATACCGGGATCTACAGCCTGGAAATGGTCCGCAGCCAGCCAGTGCTGGATGCCTTCTTTCGCCAAGGGATCAACTGCACGCTGTTGGCCTTCGCGCTCAACACGTGCGCCTACACCACGGAGGTCTTTGCCGGAGCGATCCGAGCGACGCCTTACGGCGAAATCGAAGCCGGACGCGCCTACGGCATGTCCAAATTGACCTTGTATATGCGGATCATTCTGCCCTCGGCACTGCGGCGCTCACTGCCGTACTACAGCAATGAAGTGATCCTGATGCTGCACTCAACCACTCTCGCCTTCACCGCCACGGTACCTGATCTGCTCAAGGTCGCCCGCGATGTGAACTCGGCGACCTATTCCTCATTCGAGGCCTTTGGCATCGCCGCAGTGTTGTATGCCTTGATGGTGTTTGCCCTGATCTGGCTGTTTCGGCGCTGCGAAATGCGCTGGTTAGCCTACCTCAAGCCACAGACTCATTGACTGGCCGTATTTAGAGAGCATCGAATATGTACAAACTAAGCGTAGATGAACTGCACAAGAGCTACGGCGCCCATCAAGTCCTCAAGGGCGTGTCACTCAACGCCAAGGTCGGCGATGTCATCAGTATCATCGGCTCCAGCGGATCGGGCAAAAGTACCTTTCTTCGCTGCATCAACTTTCTGGAACAACCCTGTGCCGGGCGCATTACCGTGAACAACGAGGAAATCCGCACAAAAAAAGATATCAACGGCGCCTTGCAGGTGGCTGACCCACGCCAACTGCAAAAAATACGCACCAAACTATCGATGGTGTTCCAGCATTTCAACCTATGGCAACACATGACGGTTCTGGAAAATATCATCGAAGCACCCGTTCACGTCCTCGGGATCAAGCGTAAGGAAGCCGAGCAGCGAGCGCGCAAGTACCTGGCCAAGGTAGGTTTGGAGCCGAGTGTGGAAAGCAAATACCCATCCCACCTCTCCGGTGGCCAGCAGCAGCGTGTGGCGATTGCCCGGGCACTGGCGATGGAGCCGGAAGTGATGCTGTTCGACGAGCCGACCTCGGCACTCGACCCGGAGCTGGTTGGCGAAGTGTTGAGGGTAATGCAGGCCCTGGCCGAGGAAGGCCGGACCATGGTCGTGGTGACCCACGAGATGGGTTTTGCGCGCAACGTCTCCAACCACGTCATGTTCTTGCATCAAGGCCGCGTTGAAGAACAAGGCCACCCCAGCGAGGTGTTGGTCAACCCGCAAAGCGAGCGTTTGACGCAGTTCCTCTCCGGCCGTTTGAAGTAATTCGGCGCACGCCCCTACCTTGGCACCGGGCGACGGTGCCTGCTGATCAAAATGAGTCAATCATGAACCCAGGCTTTCCAGCGCACCCCAGCTTTGCCAATCAACGTGAACGGTTTCTGGCTGCGGCCAGAGCCGCAGGCGCCAGCCTGAGCGAGCACCCTCACCCCTTGCGCGGGCCTTTTGGAGAGCATCTAAGTACCGACGTTGCTTGGCTCGGTGATCCACAGGCCAAGCGAGTGTTGGTTACCCTCAGCGGCACCCACGGGGTTGAGGGTTTCTATGGCTCGGACTGCCAGATCCAATGGCTGCAAACTTTCACCGAGAGAACCCTGCCCGCCGACGTCGCGGTACTGATGATTCACCTGATCAATCCATGGGGTACGGCCTGGATGCGCCGCGTCAACGAAGACAACATCGACCTCAATCGCAACTATCTGGATTTCACTCAAGCATTGCCGGACAATCAGGGCTACGAGGCCCTGCATGAGATCTATACTTGCCCCCAGCTGAAGGGAGCGAAGCGCGAACGCGCCGATGCTCGGCTCAACGAGCGCATGCACGCAGAGGGCTGGTCGTTCGTGATGTCGATTGTCGAGGCTGGCCAGTACCGCCATCCCAACGGTCTGTTCTACGGTGGCCTGGCGCCCGCCTGGTCAAACAAGACTTTACGCAGCCTCCTGCAAAAACACCTGGCACACACTCAGATCGCCATGTGCTTTGACCTGCACACCGGCGCCGGGGACTACGGTCACCCGATGCTGATGAGCATCGCCCAGTCGGCTTACCCGGCGCTGAACACTGCCCAGGCGCTATACGGTCCGTGGCTCTACACCCTGCTCACCGGTGCCGATAGCCAGAGTTCTACCGGGGTGGCAGCGACAGCCACTGGCTATACCTCGCAGGCCCTGCTCGATGCGCTACCACAGGTGCACTTAATGCCGTTCGTGATCGAATGCGGCACTTATCCCGGGGAGCAAATTCATACTGTTTTGCGCAACGATCAGTGGCTGCACCTGCACGGAGACCTGACCGACTCGCTGGCCAGGCAAATTAAGTTGGAGTTGCTCGAACAATTTTATCCGGCTGACCGTGACTGGCGGGAGCTGGTCTGGCTGCGCACTCGGCAAATCTGGGAGCGAGCCCTGGCGGCATTGCCTCAGATTAAGCTTTCACCCCGCCTGTAACCACGCCTGCACATCGCAGTCGCTGATTACGATTAAACCATCCCCTATATCAAGGCTGCCCTGCGCGGCCTTAAATGCCTTTACGTGGCACCATTCAGCGTGAAGTGCGATGTATGCCCAAAGCCATTACTTTAGATTACCTAAACAAAAAGACAGATAAAGACATCTATTCTTACCTAATAAGAACCTCGTATTCTGGGCTCGTCATTAGCCATCGTTCTTCTGCAAAGAGCGAACAAGAAAATATAAGGAGAGATCTCATGTTTTTGCGAAACGCGTGGTATGTCGCCGCCAGCGAAGCCGAACTGGGCGAAGATCTGTACCCCGTTACTCTGCTCAGTGAATCGGTGGTGCTCTACCGCAAGAGCGACGGCACCCCGGTAGCCCTCGAAGATGCCTGTCCGCACCGCAAGCTTCCCTTATCTCTGGGTCGTCGCCAGGGCGATAACCTGGAGTGTGGTTACCATGGCCTGACCTTCGACTGCTCCGGCAGCTGTGTCCGTGCCCCCGGAAGCCAGCGCATTCCACAAGGTGCCAAGGTACGCAGCTATCCCCTTGCCGTACGCTACGGGTTTATCTGGATCTGGATGGGCGATGTCGATCTGGCGGACGAAGCAAAAATCTGCCATGTGCCGGAATGGAACGATCCTGCATGGGGACTCAATCGTGGCGACAGCATGGTCATCCCTTGTAACTATCTGTACATGACCGACAACCTGCTCGACCCCTCTCATGTGGCGTGGGTGCATCAGTCCTCCTTTGGTAACGCGGCTTGTGCTGAAGAACCGCTACAAACCACAGTAACCGAGGCCGGCGTGATCGTTTCGCGCTGGATGCACGATGTCGAAGTGGCGCCCTTCTATGCCAAATTCGTCAAATTCAGCGGTAACTGCGATCGCAAACAGCACTATGAGGTGCACTACCCTGCACAGGCCATTATCAAGGCGCTGTTCACACCGGCAGGTACTGGGTCCGATGAGGGGGAGCTGCACGAGCAGGTATTCCTGATGAACTCCTATAACTTCATGACCCCCATCGACGAAGCAAACACTCGCTACTACTGGTTCCAAGTACGAAATTTCGACCAGCAAAATGAAGAGATCTCACGCCAGTTCGACGAGGACGTGCGTCATGCTTTCGCCGAAGATCGGATCGTTCTCAGTGCCGTGCACCTAGGTATGACGAACAAGCAGACACCCAACATTGATCTAGCCACTGACTCTGGCCCATTGCGCTTTCGTCGTCACCTCGCCAAGTTGATTGCCGAAGAACAGTCTGGCCGCTTGATTCCACTGACCCAACAACACTCGGAAAAAAAGACGGAGGCATGAGATGGGCACCCAAGCGCAAACACAGCTCACCCCGCAAGGTTTCAAAGCCTATCGGGTGATCGAGAAAAATCCCGAAAGCGCCGTGATCACCTCCTTCGTTCTGACGGCAGCCGATGGTGTTTCCAGCATGCCTTTTCGCCCGGGGCAGTTCCTGATTGTCCGTCTTTCCTTGGATGACGGTGTGACTGTGCTGCGCAACTACAGCTTTAGTGCAGATCCCCGCGATCCATCGCGCCTGCGTATTTCGGTGAAGCGCGAGCCCGCACCGTTCGATAAGCCCGAGCTGCCGCCAGGACAAGGCTCCAATTACCTGCACGATCACGTGCAGGTCGGCGATCAGTTGGAGATCGCCGGACCGGCCGGAACCTTCACTCTGGACGAAGACAGCTCAAGGCCAGTGGTGCTCTTTAGTGGTGGTGTGGGCCTGACCCCGATGCTGAGCATGCTCCATCAGCTGAGCCGTTACTCGACGCGTCCGGTGTACTTCATCCATGCCTGCGAAAGCGGCGCCGTGCATGCTTTCCGTGACGAGGTGCTGACACTGGCCAGCTGTCGTCCTGGGATCAAGGCGCACTTCTGCTACCGCAACCCGGACTCGGAGGATCAGGCCAACCAGGTCTTTCACAGCCAGGGGCTGGTCAGTCGAGAAACCCTACAAGAGCTGCTGCCGATGGACGACTATGAAGTCTACCTGTGCGGTCCGCGGCCTTTTATGCAGGCGAACTGGCGTCTGCTGCGCAACCTCGGAATCGCCTCCGAGCGCATTCATTACGAGTTCTTCGGCCCGGCGACCATCCTCGAAGAGGACGAAATTACTGCCGCAGCGCCACTCCCTGTACCTGCGCCCGTACCGCCTGCCGCATCAGCGATGGCCGACACGAGCGAAAGCACCTTGAGTGTGCACTTTTTGCCATCCGGAACCCGGGTCCAATGGAATCAGAACTATCACTCACTGCTCGAACTCGCCGAACAGGCCGGGCTGACGCCACCCTTCAATTGCCGGGCCGGTCTATGCAACAGCTGTCAGGTCAGCTTGCGTGAAGGGGCTGTCGAGTATTTCGAAGAACCGCTGGATGCCCCTACAAACGGCAACATCCTGCTCTGCTGTACGCGCCCGACCAGCGCCGTGACAGTGGACTTGCGTCAGTGACAAACCCAATTACGATTAACACCGCCCACCGTCTTCGTTGCGTTCAGGAATAACAATAATGATCAAATCGCGAGCTGCCGTAGCCTTTGCTGCCAACCAGCCCCTGCAAATTGTCGAAGTCGATGTGGCGCCGCCGCAGGCTGGCGAGGTGCTGGTACGCATCACAGCCACGGGCGTCTGCCATACCGATGCCTTCACCCTGTCCGGCGCCGACCCGGAAGGTATCTTTCCGGTCATCCTCGGTCACGAGGGAGGTGGCATAGTCGAAGCGGTTGGCCCGGGCGTCACCTCATTGGCGGTGGGAGATCACGTGATCCCGCTCTACACCCCGGAATGTGGCGAGTGCAAATTCTGCAAGTCCGGCAAGACCAACCTCTGCCAGAAAATCCGTGCCACTCAGGGCAAAGGCCTGATGCCTGACGGCACCAGTCGCTTCTCTTACAAGGGCCAACCCATCTTCCACTACATGGGCACCTCGACATTCTCCGAGTACACCGTGCTACCGGAAATTTCTCTGGCCAAGATTCCAAAGGAGGCACCGCTGGAAAAGGTCTGCCTGCTCGGTTGCGGTGTTACTACCGGCATAGGCGCGGTGCTCAACACTGCCAAGGTGGAAGAAGGCGCCAGTGTGGCCATCTTCGGCCTTGGCGGCATCGGCCTGGCCGCCATCATCGGCGCCACAATGGCCAAGGCCGGCCGGATCATTGCAATCGACATCAATCCGGCCAAGTTCGAGATAGCCAGACAGCTGGGTGCCACCGACTTCATCAACCCCAAAGATTTCGATAAGCCAATTCAGGACGTAATAGTCGAGCTGACAGAGGGTGGCGTGGACTACTCCTTTGAGTGCATTGGCAACGTCAATCTGATGCGCGCGGCCCTGGAGTGCTGCCATAAGGGTTGGGGCGAGTCGGTGATTATCGGTGTCGCCGGTGCTGGCCAGGAAATTAACACCCGTCCATTCCAACTGGTCACCGGCCGAGTATGGCGCGGCTCGGCCTTTGGCGGCGTGAAAGGTCGCAGCGAGCTACCCAGCTATGTAGAGAAAGCGCAAAAAGGCGAAATCCCACTGGACACTTTTATCACCCACACCATGGGGCTGGAGGATATCAACAAGGCCTTCGACCTGATGCACGAAGGCAAGAGCATCCGTACCGTCATTCACTTCGATCGCTGAGTCAGCAGACCCAACGTTAGTTGTCAGGGTGCAAACCATCCTGATGCAACAAGAGCAACACCCACTTCATAAACAACCAAGAGAACCCAAGATGAGCGTATTCACTCACGTCACAGTTGGTACCAACGACCTGCACAAAGCCCGCGATTTTTACGACAACGTACTGGGTAAGCTGGGCCACAAGCGCATTGCCGATCTGGACGACAATGGTTCAATCTGGGGCGAGAACGCACCTTCTTTCTTCGTCCTGAAACCGGCCAACGGCGAAGCCGCCACCGTCGGTAACGGGGTCACCGTCAGCTTCGAGGCCCCGAACCGCGCCGCAATCGACGCATTCCACGCCGCTGCACTGGCTGCAGGTGGCGTCTGCGCAGGCGCCCCTGGCACGCGCGACTGGGCACCAAATGCTTATGCTGCCTACGCCCGTGACTTGGACGGTAACAAGCTGGCCGCGTACTGCTTCAAAGCGGCCTAAGCGATAACGCGAGGTCAGCCTCGGCTGGCTTCGCTGATTTTATTTAAAAATCACCAATTAACTCCAAACATTCTTAAATAAACTCCCGGGACTCTCTGAAGTAGGCATCGATTTTTGAGGTCCTCACTGCTTGAGGCTAAAAAACATATATCGGCCGAAAAACAGACCTTCCCTGCCCTTAATTCATGGTTCTTTCCTTTAATCGCGCTGTTTTAGAGCAATTAGCCCGCATTACAGGCGTACCTCACCCATGCTCATCAACGATTTTCGCACCATCCACAGATTCGCCAACGCGAACAACGTGGTCTGCTGCGCGATGTTCTTCGACAAGCCACGAAAACGCACTTTCGTATAGCCAAACTGGCGCTTGATCACCCGAAATGGGTGCTCAACCTTGGCCCGTACCTGCGCTTTCGCGTGTGCGATCTTGCGGCGTAGGCGGCCGATCAAACTCGTTTCCGCCTGCTTTTTATAGCTGCTGGGCCGGGCGGCAATCGACCAGATCATCTTGCGATTCTGATGCTCAAGACGCTTGTCCACGCCGGTGCAACCCGCATCGCCGCAGATGTAAGTTTCCTCGCCGTGTAATAACTGATCGACCTGCGTCATGTCCGCCACATTCGCCGCAGTCCCCACCAGGCCATGTACCAAGCCTGATTAGGCGTCGAAGCCGACGTGCACTTTCATCCCGAAGAAATACATATTTCCTTTCTTCTTCTGATGCATTTCGGGAACGCGTCTGCCGTCCTTGTTCTTGGTCGAACTCGGCGCGTGAATGATCGTCGCATCGACCACCGAGCCCTGACGCAACAGCAGGCCACGATCACCCAGATAGCTATTGAGGATCTGAAAAATTCCGCCGCCAACTCATGTCTTTCCAACAAACGACGGAAATTGAGGACCGTGGTTTCATCGGGAATCCTATCCAGATTCAACCCAGAGAACTCGCGCAGAATCGTCGTTTCATACAGGAACTCTTCCATCGCCGGATCGCTTTAGCCGAACCAGTTCTGCATTAGATGAACCCGCAACATGGCCATCAAAGGATACGCCGGACGGCCCCCTTCGCCCTTTGGATAATGCGGTTCGATCAAAGCAAGCAAGCCCTTCCACGGCTCTACCTGACCCATCTCGATCAGGAAGCGCTCGCGGCGGGTCTGCTTACGTTTGCCAGCATATTCGGTCTCGTCAGCAGATTCTATCAGGGCGAGTAGGCTTGTCGGCCTGCACAAACAGGCCGGATATAAGACTGCTCCTACCTATACGTCAGCACGACTACCCCATTGAGCTTCGGGAGGCGTCCATATAAGTTTCCCTAAGAGCCCACAGGCCACCGAGGCCGACATCCTGCGGATGGCTCAACATCTGGGGCGATGAGTCGTTTGTCGAAAGGACGAGCCTTGACTGAAAAGCCAGAGGCACACGTTGCATGAGTCCTCTGACGATGTGTCGCTTAGATATCCAGGCAGATTTTGCCGAAATGCTGATTGGTTTCCTGATACTTGAACGCTTCGACAATCTGGCTCAACGGAAAATGACGATCAATAATGGGGCGCATGCCATTAGCATTGATGGCACGGATCATGTCTTGCTGTTGGCTGCGGCTACCCACCAATACACCCTGCAGACGCACTTGCTTGATCAGTGCCGGTACAAAATTCATTGCACCGCTTACGCCACTCAATATCCCGATGACGGAGATGTGACCAGCGACCCGAATTGCAATCATCGATTGCTCAAGTGTCGCAGGGCCGCCGACTTCGATGATGTGGTCAACACCACGACCACCCGTTAGAGCGCGTGCAGTTTCGCCCCAGTTAAGGTCTTTGCGGTAATTGATCACATGATCAGCGCCTAGCGCTTTCAGACGTTCAAGTTTTTCGTCGCTTGAAGAGGTAGCAATGACGGTAGCACCGGCCATTTTAGCGAACTGCAGGGCAAAAATTGAAACGCCACCAGTGCCTTGGACGAGCACGGTGTCGCCCGGCTTGAGTGAGTCATCGGCCATCAGCGCGCGCCATGCAGTAAGGCCGGCGGTGGTAAGCGTCGACGCTTCAGCATGGCTGTAGCCAGTAGGTGCGAGGGTGAACGATGTGGCTTTGGCCGTCACTTGTTCACGAGCGTAGCCGTCAATGCCATCCCCTGGCACGCTAACAAAGCCTTCAACCAGTGGCGCACCGTCGATCCACTCCGGGAAGAAGGTGCTGACGACCGAGTCACCCACCTTGAATTCAGTGACATCTGGGCCGACGGCAATGACTTCACCTGCACCATCGGCCATGGGAATGCGTTTTTCGCTAGGGCCCCACATACCGCTGACCACTGCGAAATCGTGGTAGTTGAGCGAGTTGGCGTGAAGGCGTACGGTGATTTCGCCACGCGCTGCGGCTGGGATTTCGCTGCTGCCAACCACAACCTTTTCATAGCCGCCACCGGGTAGGACGAAGATAGTCTTGCTGCTCATAGGAGGATCCTTATGTTTTCTAATTACGCGAAATAACGAAATGAATATTTAAAAATTACAATTCGATGATCAACCTGGCCGCAAAGTCATCAATTGCCTGCTCATTGCGCCGGTAGTAAGTCCACTTTCCGATGCGGGTGGTTAGCACGAAGCCTGCACGCTGCAAGATAGCTAAGTGTGCAGACGCGGTAGAAGGTGAAAGCCCGGCCTTGTGCTGCAAATGGGTCACGCACACCCCAATCGCAGGATCGCCATGATCCTGAGGTGGAAAATTACTGAGCGGGTCTTTGAGCCACTCCATCATTTGCATGCGAGTGTCATTGCCCAGGGCTTTGAGCTGTTCGAGGATCATGGTCGTAAATGTTACGCTTTCTTACGAAATGATCAACAATTAATCTATTAACTGTGAGGGTGTCCCAGACTCTGGGTAAATAAGTTTTCTGTTAAACCGACAACACTACTGATGGGCACCTTGGTCTGCAGCGCTGGCTCACTCAACTTCTACTGCAACCAAACACACGACAGCGATTGCCGTACACCTTGGTCGCAGCCTTGCAGAGGTAGCTCACTCGAAGGAAGTACCGGTCCATCACCACTGGATCATTCCGAGTGAGGTGGTACTCAGCGTTGACAGGGATATGCACCAAACCATTGGTATCATCGATAGGCATTCTCAACGCACTGGCCCATGCAGCATGAATGCGGCCGTATGTATTCTCTCGTGCTGAGTCAAAGTATCCCACCGTGTTGAACGCATCCCGGTTAAGCAATAGGACGAAGTGGTAATGCGGTCTACCCTCTCGCCCGACCTCCCGGACCCAGCACCAGCGGACGTCTGTCTGATGAGCAGTACCGTTCAACCGCCTGGAGCGCTCTCGTGCCGATTGGATTCTGAAGGTCAACGAATCGACAAATCTGGAAATGACAGTGTTATCTGATGCAGGGACAGAGTCGTCATCTGGGAAATGTAGGTCGAACCGTACCGCGAACACCTGGCGGTGAGCTCTCAGCGCTAACTGAGTGGTCTCATGAATGCCTTCGAGGTATTCAGTAATGAAGGGAGCGTGACGCGTCAGCACGGACAGTCCACGGAAGGTGCTCTCGTAGTGCAGGTGAAGATTGCTGTTGTCAGGGTGACGTTTGGGTTGGTGTGTCATGGGAATGATCCGCTGAGTAGGTACATCAACTCAGTGGATTCTGTAATTTTTTACTGTTCGATCTGCCGGTGCAGCAGACCTCAGCAACTGCTGCTAGGCGCTTGTTCAGTCTCTGGCTGAGCTCATCCCTCAAGAAGGGATGAGCCTGATGGGATGACTGGATAGGGCCTATTGGTTGATGACGGCTATGAGACATGCAAGTTCCATCAAGACGAGAACCATGTCTAATGTATGGGTATATAAATAATACTAATACCGAAACCCACCACCCCACTCCTGCAAGGGAGTGGAGCGGCAAACTGCCAGAGAGCTCGGCAAGAATAGGACGGCAGCAGTGATTCTGATGCTCTGGAAATAAACTACAGATTGGAGCCGCACGATCAGCAGGAGTGCCGGCCGCAGACTTGGTGGTAGAGGATGACTTCGACCTTAACGCCAACACCTATGCTCTACATCACGAACGGTTAAAATAGGCTGTCGTCACTGATCGTCATGCTACGCAACGCTCACATGGGGGGACAAAAGGGACGACAGGGGAAATTCAATGGGTAAGCTGAATCCGAAACAAGTCGAAAACCTGACCGAACCCGGCACCTACGAAGATGGTGATGGGCTTCGCTTGGTTGTCAAACCTACCGGGCGTAAATCCTGGCTCCTTCGCTTCCAACTGGCAGGCCGTCGCAGAGAGATGGGCTTGGGCTCTTATCCTGAAGTCAGTCTTAAGAAGGCCAGGCTTGAAGCCAGCACCAAACGTAGCCAATTGAGCGAGGGGGTCGACCCGCTAGCCGCTCGCGACATCGAGCGCGCTGCTCAACGCGAAGCACAGCGCGCCAGCGAGGCGAAACAGCTGAAGTTCGAAACACTCGCGAAAGAATACTGCGAAGCGCATGGGGGCACTTGGTCAGAGAAGTGGCGTAAAGGCTGGCTGCGTAAGCTGGAGCTGTATGCGTTTGCCCACATCGGAAAATTTTCAGCCGAAGAGATTGGGACTACCCAGGTACTGAAGGTGCTGCAACCCATCTGGGCCACCAAAACTAGAACTGCCGACGAGGTACGCGGGCAGATTGAACAGATTCTGGATGCAGCCAAGGCACGCAATCTACGAGAGGGTGAGAACCCTGCACGCTGGCGCGGGCACTTAGACAATCTGTTGAGTCGTGCTGAAAAGAAAAAGGCTCGAAAGCGTGAGCACTTTGAAGCTTTGCGCTGGCAGGATGTGCCGGCGCTGATGACCAAGCTCCAGGCAAACTCCTCACCGCCATCTTGGGCCGCTCAACTGCTGATCATGACCAGCGCACGCGCCCACATGGTCAGATTCGCTCGTTGGGATGAGTTTGATTTGGAAGGGGGCACGTGGTCACTGCCAGATGAGCGAATGAAAATGCGAGTGGCTTTCGTAATTCCGCTTGCCGAAGAGGTCGTAAAGCTGGTGAAGAGCATTCCGCGAGATGAGGGAAGCGCCTTTCTATTCCCTGGTCAGGGCAAGACAAGGGCTATGCACGCAAACGCAGTACGAACGCTCCTGCATGGCATAGGGTATGAGCACATCACCCGGCACGGATTTCGATCCTCTTTTCGAGATTGGGCTGGTGAATGCACTCACTACCCACGTGAGGTTGGCGAAATGGCGCTTGCACATGATGAGCGAGACCAGACTGAAGGGGCCTACTCTCGCTCGGACTTTCTCGATAAGAGGCGCTTACTTATGAATGAGTGGAGCAGATTTGTAACCTCTCCAACTACAGCCTAGCACTTACTGACCGATACCTCAGACCAAAAACTAATAACATATAAACGGAACGCAGACCATGAAAGAAAACTCACCAAATCACGATTTTGACGAGGACGCTTCCCAAGACCCGGTGTCCGCAATCATTGGAAATTACGGAATAGAAAAAAGTTTGAGCATCCTAGTAAACCGGCTTGACGACTATATGGATGACGAATTTGGAGAGCGAACCGCAAAAGAAGAAATAAATGACTACCTACAGGACATCCTCAGCGGACAAATCACCAAAAAAACCATACTGAACTACAACACAGAAAGATTATTAAGCAAAGATCTGTCTATAAAAAAAGAAAGCTCAGTAATACTTTCCTTTATATATACAGCCATAGCTCAACACTTAATAAAACACGAACCACAAAACAATGCCTGGGCTGCTTTACTAGAAGCCAAACACTACTTAGCCTATCACGCTGGGCTCACAGACCCCATAAACCATAAAAAAACTGAACGAGCCCAAAAGGGCGGCCGTAAAAAAGCACAAAATGCGCTAGAACTTGAGAGGTTAGTCATAAAAATACTTTCGAGGAAAAGGCCCAAAAAAGGTTGGCGAAACGCTTACGATGCAGCACACAACATCGCTAGTGAGTTATCGACAACAGCTAACGAAAGTAACATCCCTATCCCGAACAACATGGAAGACCTGATACACAAACTGACAACCCTTATTCACGAAAACAAAGAAGTCGCCAAGGCTTTTGATTCACCAGAAGGCTGAATCACGCCTCAATCACTAGCGCCGTAAAAATCAACACGGCGCGTAACCAACCACAGCGAAAGAGCCTTACTTAACACTTCAAATCAAATCAATGTAATTAACTCCTTTATGCCTAACAATATCAATCAGCCTTCTTTCCCGAAGCACGTCCAAAGCACGCTCCAGACGAAGCTTACTTCTTAACTTGCCAGGCCCATACTGAAGAATTTTATTCTTCCTGATCTCGCCATATCTCTTACCAAAATAACTACACAGCCACTCCAACAAATCATCCGCATCAATACTTTCTTGTGGTGGAGGAACAAATATCTGAAAAAACTGATCTGAGTACCAGCAGCATAAATCAACAGCAAAATCTAGTACCTCACACGAAATCCCCCCCTGCCTGCCGTCAAAAAAGTGCAACAACGCCGCAATCCTAGCGATATTGTCGGCCAGTTTTGAAGCGTGATCCGCGACGCCCTCAAATCTGCCACCCTCAACAATACCTGTTTCTATCTCATTAAATACATCCCGCCATCTTTCTTCGGCCTCCTGAGAAAAACGCACAGTTAATCTCTCTTTTTTCGGAGAGTCTAACAATGCTCGATTCAGAATAAGCAATTCGCCAATACGCGCAGAAAAATCATTACATCTCTCCCACGATAACGTGTCATCACCTATTGTCCTAGTACCTTGCGTCGATTCAGGATGACAAACTAAAAACCTAGCCAACAACCCTGACCCACGACTTTTTTCGCCACGACGCTCCATATACTCTTTAAATGCTGACGCTTGCAGCATAACGGATATAGTTAAGCGAGAATCTGTAACCTGATAACTTTCAACAGAAACGCGATCAACTGTTATAGAGTCGCCACTCCACAATGAGTTCTGCTTAGAAAGATCATTCAGTGCTCCACCATTAAGAATTCCGGCACCTTCGCTAGATATTAACCCCGCAGACGGGAGATTACTGTACAGGCCAAAGAACAGTGCCTCTGATGTCGCATCATCATAAACCATCTTGTACTGCCTTGGCCCCAAAGGCTTTGACTTCTCATGCGCACTAAAAAGCAACTCTTCCTCGCTGGAATTAATACCTTTATCTGTATTCTTGTTTATCTTCTTTAAGATAACTTTTCTTTTTTCCCTCCAAATTTCTAGCTGAACATTCCACTCGACAACAGCTTCTTGGTATCTTTTATACTCCAAGCGCTGAAATTCACGAATTGGACCTAAAAAAACATTTTCCGCAGTCGACTTTCGCTCGCCCGACCCTGCTATTGTCAACAACATTAAGGATGTCGGGACACACTGGCCAGTTGGTTTGCAAACATCTATTAGCCCCTGACACACCAGTGAAATAGCCGTCAACGCACCTGAGAATATTAGCGCTCTCGGGGCTTGGACATTTTTTTCCGCCTCATTAACTGCAGCTGCTAGCAGGGCACAAGGAACAAAGCGCGGAAAGCGTGCCCCTACCCTCGGGAGACTCTCATGAAGCTTCACTGCACTCAGGACGATACTCACTGCTGCACCTCATCAGTCCCTTGACTGCCGCTGTAGCATCCCGCTGATTTCCCGCTCTCAGGCACAACTCTGCCTGAAGCGCTCCCCCATCCAGCAGTAATCCTTGATTTAATCCAGGCATCAATCTCAGCCTCAATCCAACCTATCGCAGCGATGCCCAGCTTGATCGGCTTGGGGAAAGTACTGTCATACCTTGGCGACTTCGGATTCATCCGATCGTAAATTGTGGACCTACCCAGTCCAACTCGTTCCTGTACATGCTTCAACCTCAGCACCCTAGAAACACAGCTTGTCATGCCCGTTACGCTCATCGTTTTTGCCTCAAGTTCCTAATCGATGAGTGAATCTATAACGATCCCCATGGGTCATTTGACCATCTGCTTAATGTAATTTTTTACTCAAGCAGACCTCTTGACGCGAGCAACAAAAATTGATCTAGAAGCAATGGCCAGCCTTCAGGGCAAGCCTCACAAGCTGAGCTATAGCTGCTATAGCTGCTATTCCGTAGCAGTAATAGCAGCTATAGCCGGCCCACGAAGGATCAGATTCAAAAAAAATTTAGTCCTACATCACTGCCATGACATCCACCCCATGGAACTCAGAACCATGTCATTGCAATGTCCTTTGTGTAACTCCCCCAAGATCGCATCTTTACAAACGGCCATGAAGATTGGCGCAGCTGTTGGAACCGTAGGCGGAGCCGCTCGTGGTGCGAGCGCCGCTCTGGCAGCAGGCCTGGTGGGCGCCTCTGTCGGCGCTATTGCCGGCCCTCTTGGCATCACGCTCGGCACAGTTTCTGGTGCCATCCTCGGCGGGCTCGCTGGAGGTGCAGGCGGCTGCGCCCTCGGTGCTCAGCTTGGCGAAAAACTCGATCGTCATGTGCTCGCCAACAACCTCTGCCTCGCCTGCAATCATCGCTTCAACCTACCAGCCTAATCCTCATACAACATTTTTCGGCCAGTGCTGCGAGAGCGCAGCATTTATGCCGGCACGCCCCCAAAGGAATCACTCCCATGGCTCATCTCGTCGAACAAATGGCATACGTTGGCGCTGCCCCTTGGCATGGTTTGGGTAACCGCCTGACGCAAAAGCAACCACTCGAAGTCTGGCAGCGCGAAGCGGGCATGAACTGGCAGATTCAAGAAAGTCCAGTGCACTTCAAGGCCGACACTGTCGGCAACCTGGGCACGATTCACTCCTTTCCGGAACAGAAGGTACTGTATCGCTCCGACACCAAGTCCCCTTTGTCGGTGGTTTCCAACCGCTACCAGGTTGTGCAGCCGCGTGAGGTCCTGGAGTTCTACCGGGATCTGACTGAGGTCTCCGGCTACGAGTTGGAAACAGCTGGGATACTCAAAGGTGGCCGCAAGTTCTGGGCGCTGGCCAGGACGGGGCAGACAACCGTGCTGAAGGGTAACGATCAGGTGAATGGCTATCTGCTGCTAGCCACCTCCTGTGACGGTACGCTGGCCACCACCGCGACCCCGACCACCGTGCGTGTAGTTTGCAACAACACCCTGACCATCTCCCTGAACGGCGCTACCCGCGCAATCAAGGTGCCGCATAACACGCGCTTTGATCCGCAGGCCGTGAAGAAACAACTGGGCATCGCGGTCTCCCAGTGGGACGAATTTATGTACCGCATGCGCGCACTGGCGGAGCGCAAGGTGCAGTGGCATGAGGCGATGGGCTTCTTTATGAATGTGCTGTGTGACGTAGCCCCCCATAGCAAGCTGCCGGAAGTGCTGCCGAAAGAGCGAGCACTGCGCAAGGTGCAAGGGCTGTACGAAGGCCAAGGTCGTGGAGCGACGCTGGAGTCAGCCCAAGGAACTGCGTGGGGTTTGCTCAATGCTGTGACTGAGTACGTCGATCACGAGCGACGCGCCCGAAGTACTGAGAATCGCCTTGATTCTGCGTGGTTCGGTAATGGAGCAGTCCTCAAAGAGCGCGCACTGAACGCCGCACTGCAACTCGCCGCCTAGCCCCACTCACCTACTGAACTATTAAAACGCCTGGTCAGCTTCTGCTGGCCGGGCGTTTTTATGCCGCACAGGAAAACATCATGGAAACGCAAACACTGCAAAACCTCAGCACCAAACCGCGTCCAGCCTTGCGCCTGGTGGGCACCAAACAATTGCCGCGTGAAGACTGGCTGGCCGTGCGCAAACAAGGCATCGGCAGCTCGGATGCCGCCGCGGCCGTCGGGCTTAATCCTTACAAATCCCAGCTGGAACTGTGGCTGGAGAAAACCGGGCGTGATACCTCACTGCCTAAGCTCGATCCCAATGACGAAGAAAGCCCTGCTTACTGGGGCAACATCTTGGAACCGATTGTCGCGACTCACTACACCAGGCGCAGTGGTCACCGGGTACGACGCATCAATGCTGTGTTGCAGCATCCTGATCCTAAACTGCCCTGGATGCTGGCCAACATCGACCGCGAGGTGATCGGCGCCGGCGATGTACA